>JBEBHW010000070.1:0-10430 GCA_040081145.1 Burkholderiaceae bacterium | reverse complement strand
GCGCTGCAAGGGCGTGCCGGCCGTGCAGAACCCTGAGGACCCTGGCGTCGTGATCGTCGGCGCAGGCCCGGCCGGGCTGGGCGCGGCCGGCTGCCTGGTGCAGCGCGGTGTTCGCCCGCTCGTGATCGAGCGCGAAGCGCAAGTGGCAGCGTCGTGGCGCGCACACTACGAGCGCCTGCACCTGCACACCGTGAAGACGCTCTCGGCTTTGCCCGGCATGCCTTTCCCCGAGCACACACCGCGCTATGTGCCGCGCCAAGGCGTCGTCGACTACCTGAGCGCCTACGCGCTGCAGCATCACATTGAACCCGTGTTCGGCGAGGACGTGGCGTCTATCGTGCCGCACGCTCGCGGCTGGAAGACAGTGACCGTGTCGGGGCGCGAGTTCGTGTCGCGCGCCGTCGTGCTCGCCACCGGGGCGAACCGCGAACCCCGCAAAGCGGTGTTTCCGGGTCGGGAGCGCTACCTGGGGCAGGTCGTGCACAGCCAGGCCTACCGCAATGCCAAGCCGTTTGCCGGCCAGCGCGTGCTCGTTGTCGGCATGGGCAACACCGGCGCGGAAATCGCGCTCGACCTCGCCGAACACGGCGTGCAAACCGCCCTGTCGGTGCGCTCGCCCGTGAACATGGTGTATCGCGACGTGCTGGGCCGGCCGACGCAGGTGTCGTCGATTCTGTTGTCGAAATTGCCCACGGCGTGGGGCGACTGGGCTGCGACGCTGCTGCGCAATTGGACGGTGGGCGACCTGCGCCGCTGGGGGCTGCGCACCGCGAACATCTCGCCGCTGCGCCAATTGCGCGAGCACGGGAAGACGCCGGTGATTGACGTGGGCACGCTGGCGTGCATCAAGCGCGGCCAGATCGCGGTTCGCCCTGGAATCGAAACTTTCACGGCGCAGGGGATTCGCTTCAATGACGCCACCGAGCAGGCGTTTGACACCGTGATCCTGGCCACCGGCTACGACGCCCATGTCGCCAAGCTGTTTCCCGGCGCCAAACCAGAACTCGACGCGAGCGGCATGCCGCGCGACGTCGTGGGCCGCGGCGCGATGAGCAGCGTCTACTTCGTCGGCTTCGATATTCGCCAGCCGGGCGGCCTGCTGCGCGCCATCGCGGCGCAGGCGCAGCAAGTCGCGCAGGCGATCACCTCGGCGCACCCTGCGACGCCCTGAAGCGCGTTCAATCAGCGCACGCTACTGCGACACCTCTTCTGCTCCGCCAAACGCGGCCGAAGCGTAAATGTCGCGGCGCGTCAACGGCACCGCTGGCGAACCCTCACGCCGCTTGCCGGTCAAGACCTGGTAAATCCCTGTCCCGCCCGATTCGAACTCGAGCGCGCACGCCGCCATGTAGAGGCGCCAGACGCGGTAGGTCGCCTCGTTGACGTGCAGCAGCGCCTCGTCGCGCCGCGCTTCCAGGCGCTGCACCCAACGGCGCAGCGTCATCGCGTAATGCGGACGCAGCGCTTCGACGTCGAGGATCTCGAAGCCGGCGCGTTCCATGCCGCGCTGCACGTTGCTCACGGTGTCGAGTTCGCCGTCGGGGAACACGTAGCGGTTGATGAAGTCGCTCACCAAGCCGGGCTGCCAGCCTTCTTCATCGTGCGTGATGCCGTGATTCAGGAACAGGCCGTCGTCGCGCAGCACGCGGTATACCGTTGCGTTGTAGGCGGGCAGATTCGCCAGGCCCACGTGTTCGAACATGCCCACGCTGGAGACCCGGTCGTAGACGCCCTGCCCCTTCAGATCGCGGTAGTCGAGCAGTTCGAGCGTCACCCTGTCCTGCAAACCTGCGGCGGCGACACGCGCCTGTGCGAGTTCGAGCTGCTGGCGGCTGAGCGTAATGCCGTGCGCTTGAACCCCATAGTGCTGCGCCCCCCAGATCGCCAAGGCGCCCCAGCCGCAGCCGATGTCGAGCAGGCGCTGCCCCGGCTGCAGGCGCAATTTGCGGCAGATGTGATCGAGCTTGTTGCACTGCGCCTGATCGAGGGAATCACCGCCTGACTCGAAATACGCACACGAATAGACCATCTTCTCGTCGAGCCAGAGCCGGTAGAACTCGTTGGAGACGTCGTAGTGGAAAGCGATTGCTGCGCGGTCACTGTCGCGCGAGTGGCGGTGCCGGAACGGCCGCGCATCGCCTTCCGCGCCCGCCGCGGTGGGTGACACGACGAGGCGCTGGCGCTTGGGCAGGCGCAGCGCGTCGCGCCACAGCGCCATGCGCTCACGCGTGCTCAGCGACAGGGACTGGAAATGGGTTTTCAGCCGCAGCGCGGCGTACAAATCGCCCTCGAAGTCGAGCAGCCCGCGGAAATGCGCCTCAACAAGCAACAGCGGATTGCGCTGCAGTACGAGTTCGCGCAAGACCGTCGGGTCGCGCACGACCATCGTGAATTCGGGCGCGGCGGGCCCGAGGAGCAGGATGGCGTCATTCCACAGGCGCAGTGCAACTGATCCGCGAAAACCGTGCAGCAGCCGCTGCACGATGCGCTGCGCCGCTGCAACCGTCGACGATTCGCTGCCGGGCAGCGTCGAAACCAGGGTGTTCATGCGAGCCTCCTTGTGTGGCGATACCCTTGCGTGCGGTTCCTTTCAACCCAGATCGACGAAATCTTGGCGTGAAGTGGCGCGCAGTGCAATAGCGAAACACCTGACCGTGGGGTTGCACCAAGATGCAGCTTTGTCGCGGCGCAACTCGCGTCGCTTCCATCCTTGCGACGCCACCGCACACCGCGGCGCCAGGCGCGCAGCGGCAAAACGCTGGCACACTGGCGGCCCGACCTGCGGAAACCCCATGCTGCTCGCGAACCGATTGATCCCCCAAGGCCGCGGCCTCGCGCCCGCGCTCATCAAGCGCGCCGCAACGCTCGAACTCGACTGGGACGTGCGCCAGAAAAGCCGCTTCGACGCGACCGACAGCCAGGGCCGCGCGCTCGGCGTGATCCTGCCGCGCGGCCACGTGGCGCGCGGCGGCGACGTGCTGGTCGCGCAAGACGGTTCGCTGATCCGAGTCATCGCCGCGCCCCAGCAACTGCTCGTGGTGCGCCACTGCAGCGAACACGGCGTGCCGTTCGACCTGCTGCGCGCTGCGTATCACCTGGGGAACCGGCATGTGCAACTCGAACTCGCTGCGGACCATCTGAAGTTGGAGCCCGACCACGTGCTGGCCGACATGTTGCGCCAAATGCACTTGATCGTCACGCAAGGTGTGCTGCCGTTCGAACCCGAAGCCGGCGCCTACGCCGCGCAGCCAGGGCACGCCCACGGGCAGAGTCACGAGCCTTCACACGCGCACGGTCACGACCATTCGCACGAGCACGAGCACGGCCATGGCCACGACCACTCGAAACACACTTGATTGCGCTCCCGCGGGCCTCGCCGCGACGACGCTGCTGCGCCTGATGCAGCTCACCTCGCCGGCCTTGCCGGTGGGTGGGTTCAGCTACTCCGAGGGGTTGGAAGCGGCGGTGGAGGCGCGGCTCGTCGTCGACGAGCCGCAGGCCACGTTGTGGTTGCTCGACCAGTTGCATCTCGGCCTGGCGCGCAGCGAACTGGCCGTCGCGGCCAGGGCCTTCGACGCCTGGCAGAGCAACGACGCCGCCGCGCTCGCACACCTCAACGCCTGGGTGCAACGCACGCGCGAAAGTGCCGAGCTGCGCCAGCAAAGCGAGCAGATGGGGCGCTCCCTGCTCGCCTGGCTGCGAAATTGCGACGCTGATGAACGCAGCGACTCGCGGCTGGCCCTGCTCGCCGCGCTCGAGCCCGCACCGAACTGGGTCGTTGCATTTGCCCTGGCTGCCGCGCAAACCGGCGCGGCGCGCCGCGACGCGATGCTCAGCCTGGCCTTTGCCTGGGCCGAGAACATGGTGCAGGCGGCAATGAAGTGCGTGCCGCTCGGCCAGGCGTCGGCGCAGCGCATGCTGGCCGCGCTCATCGACCGCATTCCCGGCGCCGTGGACCACGCCGCCACATTGCCCGAAGCAGAGCACCAAGCCTTCACGCCGATGCTGGCGATTCTCTCGGCGCAGCACGAAACCCAATACTCGCGGCTGTTCCGGTCGTGATGCGTTGACAATCGGTCGCATGCCATCTCCTTTGCACCACATCGCCGGGCGCACGCGCAAACTTCCGCCGCTGCGAGTGGGCGTCGGCGGGCCTGTGGGATCCGGCAAAACGACGCTCGTCGAAATGTTGTGCAAGGCGATGCGCGAGCGCTACGACCTCGTCGTCGTGACGAACGACATCTACACGAAGGAAGACCAGCGCCTGCTCACCGTCGCCGGCGCGCTGCCGGCCGAGCGCATCATGGGTGTTGAAACCGGCGGCTGCCCGCACACGGCGATTCGCGAAGACGCGTCGATCAACCTCGAAGCGGTGGACCGCATGCTCGAGAAGTTTCCGAACGCCGACATCGTGTTCATCGAGAGCGGCGGCGACAACCTGGCGGCGACGTTCAGCCCGGAACTGTCGGACCTGACGATTTACGTGATCGACGTCGCCGCGGGCGAGAAGATTCCGCGCAAGGGCGGCCCGGGCATCACGAAGAGCGACTTATTCGTGATCAACAAGACCGATCTCGCGCCCTACGTGGGCGCGAGCCTGGACGTGATGCGCACCGATACGCTGCGCATGCGCGGCGCCAAGCCCTTTGTGATGAGCAACTTGAAGACCCTCGTCGGCCTTGACGACGTGGTGCGTTTCATCGAGGCCAAGGGCTTGTTGCTCGCCGCCGCCTGATTGCCGAGTCGCACGAGCAAGTGTGGCTTTGCCACTTTGCTCATCCCCCTCGGAGGGCGGACGAACTATGTCGCCGGCCTGAGGGCAGTCTCAGTGGATCGAGCTCAGGCCGCGCAGCGCCTTCACCGCGCCCGCGCCGATCGACGCGCCGAAGCGTTTCGCCAGGCGCTCGGCCACATTGTCCTTGGGCGTGTAGTCGATCACCTCTGGCGCGTGAATCACTTCGCGCGCCACATAGTCCAGGCTGCCCAGTTTGTCGACGAGCCCCAATTCGAGTGCTTTTTCGCCGTTCCAGAAAAGCCCGCTGAAAGTGTCCGCGGACTCTTTCAGGCGCGTGCCCCGACCGAGCTTGACGACGCTGATGAACTGCTGGTGAATCTGGTCGAGCATCACCTGCACGTGGGCGCGGTGTTTGGGCGAGAGCGGCGAAAACGGATCGCCGAGCGCCTTGTTCTCGCCGGCCGTCATCAAGCGGCGTTCGACGCCGAGTTTTTCCATCACGCCGGTGAAGCCAAAGCCGTCCATCAACACACCGATCGAACCGACGAGCGACGCCTTGTCAGCGTAAATTTCATCGGCCGCCACGGCGATGTAATAGGCGCCCGAGGCGCACGCTTCTTCGACCACGGCGTAGACCTTCTTGCCGTGCAACGCCTTCAAGCGAAGAATCTCGTCGTGCACGATTCCGGCCTGAACCGGGCTGCCTCCCGGCGAGTTGATCCGGATCACCACGGCAAGCGCCGAGGAGTCTTCGAAAGCCGCTTTCAGGCCGGCGACCAGGCTCTCCGCGCTGGCTTCGCTTTCGGAAGAAATTTCACCGCGCAAGTCAACCATCGCCGTGTGCGGACCACTCGGCGCCGCAACGCGCCCGCGCGCCGACAGCATGATCACGCCGACGACAAGCAGGAGCAGCAGCCACGCCACGCGCTTGATCATTCGCCAGCGCCGCTCCGCGCGACGTTCCTGGAGCACGTCTTGCGCGAGCTTCACGAGCGCCGAATCCCACTGCGGCGCAGCCGCGGCGGGCGGCGAAGGCGCGGCGGAGCTTGGCCCGAGTGTGGGTTCGCGCGGGTCAGGGGTTTGCATCGAGTCGTCGGCAATCATGGGGGACCTTGGTCGAGTCAAGTATCAAATGCCGGTCGGGTGTCGGCGCTGGGAATCCAGTAGACCTGGCCGGCGGTTTCTTCAATTGCAATGGGCGTCAACCGGCCCCGCCCGCACGGGCCGCCGATGCAGCGCCCGTCGCGCGGCTCGTACGACGCGCCGTGGATCGAGCACAAAATGAACTCGCGCCCGGCGTCGAGAAATTCGCCGGGCTGCCAGTCCATCTCCGCAGGCACGTGCGCACAGCGATTCAGGTAGGCGACGACGCGCCCATCAAAGCGCAGCGCAAACGCTGTGGCCGGCGCGTTGTAGTGGAGCACATCGAAGACGAGCGCGCGACCCTTTTCCTGCAACTCTTGCGAGCCGCACAGCGCTTGTGGCGTTGCTTCGGGTTGCGGCAAATCAGGCATGGGCAATCAACCACGCGTGCAACTCGGCCACGGAATGTGCCACGCAGAGCGGCGCAAATGCGTCGAATTCGACGTGCTCATGGGCACCGTAGCTCACCGCCAGGCTCGCCGTGCCAGCGTTCACCGCGAGCTGCAAGTCGTGCGTCGTGTCGCCGATCATCAAGGTCCGCTCGGGAGGCACGTCGAGTTCCTCCATCAATTCGAGCAGCATGCGCGGATTCGGTTTGGACGCGGTTTCGTCTGCGGTGCGCGTCGCCTCGAACATTCCCGCGAGCTGCACGCTCTTCAAGGCTTCGTCCAGACCGCGTCGCGACTTGCCGGTGGCCACCGCGAGACTGTGGTTGCGGATCTTCAGGTCGTGCAGCATCGCCAGCGCGCCTTCGAACATCAGGATTTCGTGTTGCTTGGCGAAATAGTGGTGCCGGTAGCGATCGGCGAGTTCGCGATGGCGTTCGCGCGGCAGCGAAGGCGCGGCGTGCTGCAAGGCGTCGGACAGGCCCAGGCCGATCACGAAACTCGCGTCGCGGCTGCTCGGAACGGGCGCGCCGACGTCGGCGCACGCCGCCTGTATGCAACTGGCGATCAGCGCGGTGGAGTCGAACAGCGTGCCGTCCCAATCGAAGGCGATCAGGTCGAAGCGGCGGGCCTTGGTCATGGTTCGAGACACTCCAGGAAAGCCACGCATTCTGCCGGCAAGGGGGACGCCAGCTCCAAGGGCTCACCACTGGCCGGATGGACGACGCGCAATCTCGCGGCATGCAGGAACATCCCCTCGAAGCGAGACGCGCTGCTGCGCCCGGCCACGCCGGCACAGCCTGTACCGCGCGCGAGCGCCTTGTTCAAGTCGAAGTCGCCGTACTTCGAATCGCCGACGATGGCGTGGCCGGCGTTCGCCAGGTGCACGCGGATCTGGTGCGTGCGCCCGGTTTTCAGGCTCACCTCGAGCAAGGTGAAGCCGGCGAAGCGGCGCTGCACCTTGACCAGCGTGATCGAGCGGCGCGCCTCGTCATGGTCTGCGTCGACGACGCGCACGCGCCGTTCGCCCTGCGCGTTGAGCGTCTTCAGCAAGGCCACGTCGATGACTTTGAGTTTGTCCGGCCAGGCACCCTTCACAAGCGCCAGATAGGTCTTGGCCACACCCTTGTCGCGCTCCCGAAACTGGTCTTGCAGCGCGACCAGGCTGGCGCGCTTGCGCGCGACGAGCAGCACGCCCGAGGTTTCCTTGTCCAGGCGATGCACGAGTTCGAGAAAACGCTCAGCCGGGCGCGCGCGGCGCAATTGTTCGATCACGCCATAGCTCACGCCGCTGCCGCCATGTACTGCAACGCCGGCGGGTTTGTCGATCGCAATGACGTGTTCGTCTTCGAAGAGGATGGCAAAGGCGCGCGCCGGCACGGCTTGCGGGTCTCCGGTGACGGCGATTCGCACCGGCGGCACACGGATCTTGTCATCCAGCGCCAGCCGGGTATCGGCGGCGGCGCGCCCCTGATTGACACGCACTTCACCGCTTCGAATCACGCGGTGCACATGGCTCTTTGGCACGCCCTTGAGCAGCTTGATGAGGAAGTTGTCGAGGCGCTGACCCGCCGAGCCTTCGTCGATGCGGACATAGTGCACGGCTGCGCCCGCGGTGCGTGGCCGGTCTCGTGTAGCAGACTGGCGTGGCGCCGCGCCCTTGGCCTCTATAATGCGCTGCACCACGTTGTTGCGCTCAGTGATTCCGGCCAGGAGTTTAGCCCTGGCCCATCAGGCAAGACGCAGCAAGTTGGCAAGTGGCGGGCCTGTTGGGCTCGCCCCACAGGTGATGCAACGCATTCTGAGCCGGGCAGGCAGGGCCAATCGATTGGTGCTGCGGCGCAGGCGCAGGGTGTGGCAGAGCAACGCAAAGAAGGCACCCACCCACTAGGTTTTCCAGGCGGAAGACACGAGCAGCGGCGAAACAGCCGGCGACCCAACGCCGACCTTGCCGTTCCAGCCCTCCCGCCTCGCGTCAAGTGTTCCCATGCGGATGTTGACCTCGCCCCCCCACACGCTGCCCCTTGTTGAAGCGCGGATTCGGCTCGAACGCCGTGTCCGTGTCGCAATCACTGGCACCCGAGGGGTTCGGCCGAGCGATCCACGTGCAGCAAGCCTGCCCCGGCCCTCCGGCCGCGCGCAGTGCCGGCACGGTGCAAGGGTCACCGAATCGCATGCGCCAACGCTGCGCGCCCTGCCGGTTAAGCACCGCAGTCAGCGCGCAGTCCAGGGCGATTCCTTCCGGGCCTTCCAGCGTTAATCGTGCATCGAAGCGTCGCCCGCGGCTCGGCCGCAGGGACAGTGAGTTTGTGCGCCAGACCCTATGGGAGCGCACGGGACAGGAGTGCACATGAAACGCATGCTGATCAACGCGACGCAGCCCGAAGAGCGTCGCCTGGCGATTGTCGAAGGCCAGAAACTGATGGACTTCGAGACCGAAATCGAAGGCCGGGAGCAACGCAAGGGCAACATCTACAAGGCCGTCGTGACGCGCGTCGAGCCCTCGCTCGAAGCGTGTTTTGTCGACTACGGCGAAGACCGCCACGGCTTCCTGCCGTTCAAGGAAATCTCGCGCAATTACTTCCGTGAGGGCGTTGACGTGCGCACCGCACGCATCCAGGACGCGATTCGCGACGGCGACCAGCTGCTCGTGCAGGTGGAAAAGGAAGAGCGCGGCAACAAGGGCGCGGCGCTGACGACGATGGTCAGCCTGGCCGGGCGTTACCTGGTGCTGATGCCGAACAACCCGCGCGGCGGCGGCGTGAGCCGGCGCATCGAAGGCGAAGACCGCGAAGAGCTCAAGGAAAACCTGGATCAGCTCGACTACCCCAAGGGCATGAGCCTGATCGCGCGCACTGCAGGCATCGGCCGCACCGCGCCCGAGCTGCAGTGGGACTTGAACTACATGCTCAAGCTGTGGACCGCGATCGACGACGCGGCCAAGGCCGGCAAAGGCGCGTTCCTGATCTACCAGGAGTCGTCGCTCGTGATCCGCGCGATCCGCGATTACTTCACTGCCGACGTCGGCGAAATCCTCATCGACACCGACGACATCTTCGAGCAGGCGAAGCAGTTCATGGACCATGTGATGCCCGAGACGGCACACAAGGTGAAGCGCTACCGCGACGACGCGCCGCTGTTCAGCCGCTTCCAGATCGAGCACCAGATCGAGACCGCGTTTTCGCGCACCGTGAACCTGCCTTCGGGCGGCGCGATCGTCATCGACCACACCGAAGCGCTGGTGTCGGTGGACGTGAACAGCGCGCGCAGCACGCGCGGCAGCGACATCGAAGAAACCGCGACGCGCACGAACCTGGAAGCGGCCGAGGAAATCGCGCGCCAGATGCGCTTGCGCGACCTGGGTGGGCTGATCGTCGTCGACTTCATCGACATGGAAGAGTCGAAGAACCGCCGCGAAGTGGAAACGCGGCTGCGCGACGCTTTGCGCCAGGATCGGGCGCGCGTGCAGTTCAGTTCGATCTCAAAATTCGGCTTGCTGGAGCTGAGCCGCCAGCGCCTGCGCCCGGCACTCAGCGAAGGCTCCCACATCACCTGCCCGCGGTGCAACGGCACCGGCCACATCCGCGACACCGAATCGAGCGCCCTGCAAATCCTGCGCATGGTGCAGGAAGAGTCGATGAAGGACAACACCGCCGCCGTGCACGTGCAGGTGCCGGTGGAAGTGACGAGTTTCCTGCTCAACGAGAAGCGCACCGAGATCTCGAAGATCGAACTCAAGCAGCGCGTCACCGTGCTGCTCGTGCCGAACAAGAACCTCGAGACGCCGAACTACCGCCTCGAGCGCCTGCGCCAGGACGATCCGCGCCTGGACAACTTGCAGGTGAGCTACAAGATGGTCGACGAACCCGAAGAAGAAGTCGGGTTCACGCGCCGCGAGAAGAGTAAAGCGAAACAGGAACCCGTGATCAAGGGCATCCTGCCTGAGACACCCGCACCGGTGGTCGAGCCGAAGCCCGCCCCCGCGGCACCGGTTTCCAAGCCCGCGCAGGTACCGCAGGCTGCGCCTGTGGCGGCGGTTTCGACCAGCCATGAAGGCGGCTTTTTCTCTTGGCTGAAACGCGTCTTCGGTGGCGACACGGCGCCGGCAGCGGCGCCCGCATCGACCGCGGCGAATGTCGCGAAGACACCGGCCGCGGCTGGTGCAC
>JBEBHW010000727.1:0-2327 GCA_040081145.1 Burkholderiaceae bacterium | reverse complement strand
TTCGTGTAGCCCACCAAGGACACGCGAAACGTCTGATTGCGCTCGCGCGAGCGGCGCTGCGTGCCGCGCTGGCGCTTCACGCGATCGAGCTTGGTCTTCAGGCCCTTGATGCGCTCGCCGATCATGCGCCGGTCGAGTTCGATCTGTGCCTCGCCCGGCCCGCCGCGATTGCCGATGCCGCCGCGCTGGCGCTCGAGGTGGCTCCAGCGCCGTACCAGGCGCGTCGACAGGTATTGCAGCCGGGCGAGTTCGACTTGCAGCTTGCCCTCATGGCTTTGCGCGCGTTCGGCAAAGATTTCCAGGATCAACATCGTCCGGTCGGCGACAGCGCAGCCGAGGTGGCGTTCCAGATTGCGTTGCTGCGCCGGCGACAGCGCCTGGTCGAACAACACCACTTCGGCGTTTTGCTCGGCCACCAGTGCCTTGATTTCATCGGCTTTGCCCGAACCGACGAAGAGCGCCGCGTCGGGCGCCTTGCGCCGGGCAATCAGGCGCGCCACGACGACGTCGCCCGCTGACTCGGCGAGCAGGGCGAGTTCGTCCAGGCTCGGATCGAAATGGCGCGCCTTGCCCAGATCGACGCCGATCAGGACGGCGCGCGCCGGGCCGTCGGCAGTGGCCGTGGATAGCGCTGACACCGAACTCAAGGCGAACTCAACTCACCGCACGCGCGGGCTCAGCCAGCCGGCAGAAATCAGGGCTGTTCAGAGGGTTCCGCCGCGTGGAAGTTGACTGCACGGCCGGGAACGACGGTCGAGATCGCATGCTTGTAAACCATTTGCGTGACCGTGTTGCGAAGCAGGACGACATATTGGTCGAACGATTCGATGTGCCCCTGCAGCTTGATGCCGTTGACGAGGTAGATCGAGACCGGAACATGCTCTTTGCGAAGCAGGTTCAGGAACGGGTCTTGTAGGAGTTGGCCCTTGTTGCTCACGATATGCTCCGTGATGAGAGTGCAGGAGTCGCCGACGTTACCACAGCGGTCCTGGAAATCCCTTGCCCAATCCCCTCAGGAACGCTTCTCGTCAAACGGATTGTGCGAGCCGCGCAGTTCAATGCGCATCGGCGTTCCGGAGAGCTTGAAATGCTCGCGAAACCGCCCTTCCAGGTAGCGTTTGTAGGCATCCGTCACGTGTTCGACGGAATTGCCGTGGATCACGATGATCGGCGGGTTCATCCCGCCCTGGTGCGCGTAGCGCAGTTTCGGGCGAAAACCGCCGGCGCGCTTGGGCGCGTGGTGTTCCACGGCCTCTTGCAGGAGCCGCGTAAGTTGCGGCGTCGGCAATTTGCGGATTGCCGAAGAATGCGCCTCGCGTATCGCCTTCCACAGCGGCGCCAGGCCTTGGCGGCGTTTTGCCGAAATCTGCAGCACTGGGGCGAAGCGCAGGAACGCCAGGCGCTGCTCGATCGAGCGCGCGAGCGTCTCTTTCTGGTAGTCGTCCACGGCGTCCCATTTGTTCACGGCGAGCGCCACGGCACGGCCGGACTCCAGGATGTAGCCGGCAATGTGGGCGTCCTGGTCGGTCACACCCTGTGTCGCGTCGAGCAGGAGCACGACCACGTTCGCGTCGGAAATCGCCTGCAAGGTCTTCACGACGGAGAACTTCTCGATTGCTTCGAAGACCTTGCCCTTGCGTCGCAGCCCCGCCGTGTCGATGAGCTCAAACCGCCGGCCGCCGTGTTCGAAGGGAATGTGGATCGCATCGCGCGTCGTTCCCGGTTCGTCGAACGCAATCAGGCGCTCTTCGCCGAGCCAGGTGTTGATGAGGGTGGACTTGCCGACGTTCGGCCGGCCCGCCACGGCGAGGCGAATCGGGCCGTCGTGCGTGTCGCGCTCGAACGGTTCGGCTTCGAAACCCTCCAGCGCGGCTTCGAGCAGGCTGCGAATTCCTTGCCCGTGCGCCGCGGAAACCGGGTGCGGATCGCCCAGGCCAAGCTCGAAAAATTCGCCCAGGTGCGGCGATTCGGCCATGCCCTCGGCCTTGTTCGCCGCGAGCAGCACCTTCTTGCCGCGCTCGCGAAGAAAACGCGCGATGTCGTGGTCTTGCCCGGTCACGCCGGAGCGAATGTCGACGACGAAGACCACAACGTCAGCCTCGGCCACCGCGGCCTGCGTCTGTTTGGCCATTTCGGCGACGATGCCTTGCGCCTTCTCGGGCTCGAAGCCGCCGGTGTCGATGACGATGAAGCGCTGCTCGCCCAGGCGCGCGTCGCCGTAGTGGCGATCTCGCGTGAGGCCGGAGAAGTCGGCGACGATGGCGTCGCGGCTCTTCGTCATTCGATTGAACAGCGTCGACTTGCCCACGTTCGGGCGCCCGACGATG
>JBEBHW010000726.1:0-2329 GCA_040081145.1 Burkholderiaceae bacterium | reverse complement strand
TAGTCGGCAAAGACCTCGCCCTTTTTGAGGGGTAGGACCGAGAGAATATTTTGAACGACGGTGATGTAATTGCGGTGCGTGAGCCGCACGCCCTTGGGCGAGCGCAACACCATCGCGGTGCCGAACTCGTCCTCGAGCTGACGCAGCGCTTTCGTCAGCGCCGGCTGCGTGACATTCATGCGCTCGGCGGCGGCGCGCAGCGTGCCCATCTCGGCGATGGCGAGGATCAGTTGCAGGTGCTGAAGGCGCATGGCGGGTTTACCCCGATCGATCGATAACCCATGGTAATCAACTTGAGCAAAGGCAACGCGACAGCCCGCGAACGCCTGCCTAACATCGCGACCGGAGCGATTCGACTCCGTGGAGACTGAGGCATGACGCGTCGCACAAGAAACATCCTCTTCGTCATGTGCGACCAGCTGCGCTTCGACCACCTGTCCTGCTACGGGCACCCGAAGCTGCAAACGCCCAATCTGGACGCACTCGCCGCGCGCGGCGTGATCTTCGACCGCGCCTATGTGCAGTCTCCCGTGTGCGGGCCGTCACGCATGTCGTACTACACCGGTCGCTACATGCAATCGCACGGCGTGAGCTGGAATTTCGTGCCGCTGAAGGCCGGCGAAATGACGATCGGCGATCACCTGCGCCCGCTGGGTGTGAACTGCGCGCTGGTCGGCAAGACCCACATGCGCGCCGACCACGCCGGCATGGCGCGCATGGGCATCGACCCCAAGTCGCGCATCGGCGTGCGCATCGGCGAATGCGGCTTCGATCCTTTCGAGCGCGACGACGGCCTGCACCCGTACTCGGGGCACGACCCCGACCCGCATTACAACCAGTACCTGCGCGAACACGGCTTCGGCGGCGACAACCCCTGGGAGGCCTGGGCCAACACCGTGACCGCCTCCGACGGCACGCTGCACTCGGGCTGGTTCCTGAAATACAGCCACCTGCCCGCGCGCGTGCCGGCCGAACACTCCGAGACCGCCTACACGACCACGCGCGCGATGGATTTCATGCGGGAGGCCAAGGCCAAGGCGGCCAACAACGGCGGCCAGCCGTGGCTGCTGCATCTCAGCTACATCAAGCCGCACTGGCCCTATGTCGTGCCTGCACCCTACGCCGGCATGTACCAGCCCGCAGACGCACTGCCGCTGGTGCGCGCCGACAGCGAACTGGGGGACGGCGCGCACCCGGTGTATGCCGCGATGACGCGCCACCGCGTGTCGCGCACCTTCGCCGACCCGGCCGTGCGCGACGCGGTGATGGTCGGCTACATGGGCCTGGTCAAGCAGATCGACGACGAGCTGGGACGCCTGTTTGCCTTCATGACGCAAGAGGGCTTGATGCAGGAGACGATGATCGTCTTCTGCGCCGACCATGGCGACTTCCTCGGCGACCATTGGCTGGGCGACAAGGAGATGTTCCACGAGCCGGTGGTGCGCACGCCGCTGATCATCGCCGACCCCGACGCGCGCGCCGACGCCACACGCGGCACGCGCTGCGACGCGTTGGTCGAGGCGGTCGACCTGGCGCCCACCTTCCTCGACGTGTACGAAGGCCAGGCGCTGCCGCACGTGATCGACGGCCGCTCGTTGCGCCCGTTCCTGTTCGGCCGGACGCCCGAGCGCTGGCGCGAGATCGCGGTGTGCGAGTGCGACTACGCGTTCCAGAGTTCGCGCATCGAACTGGGCACGCCGGCGCGCGAAGCCTGGATGCGCATGGCCTTCGACGGCCGCTGGAAGTACGTGATGACCGAGGGTTATCGGCCGATGCTCTTCGACCTCGAGGCGGACCCGCAAGAACTGCGCGATCTGGGTGCCAGCACCACCAGCGAGCATGCTGAGGTGCGTGCGCGCCTGCACGAGGCGCTGTTCCGCTGGGCGCGCCAGCCGCGCCAGCGCGTCACGATCCCCGACGACCTGATCGAAGCCACCGACATCCAGTCTCGCGTGGCCGAAGCCGGTGTCCTGATCGGATACGCGGATGAGGCCGACCTGGCCGCGCAGCGCCAGCTGTTCAAGCCCCGCTATGCATCGACCAATCCCTTGGTCAAGATCACGCTCGACAAGCTGACGGGCGGGCAACCCTCGTGAGTTCGACGCAAAACCCGGAGCGCACCGCATGAGCCTAGAGCAGATTCCCAACGTATCGCGTACACCTGAAGGCCTCGACGGTGTGGCCTGGAACGTGCTGGGCCAGGTCTACATCCCGAAAGAGATCACCGACGAGCGATTCACCTGGTATGCCGTGTTCCCCGAAGAGAGCTTCGTACCGCCGCACACCCATGCCGCGCAGGACGAGTACCTGATGCCGCTGGACGGCGACA
>JBEBHW010000069.1:0-10491 GCA_040081145.1 Burkholderiaceae bacterium | reverse complement strand
CGCGGGCCCGTGCCCACCCACCGTGAGCGCGCTCAGCGTCAGGGCTTCGCCGCGGCGCGCTCCTGGTCCGCCTTGCGGTCGGCAGTGACGCGCTGCGCGCTCGGGCGCTCGCCGACCATTTTGGTGTAAGCCTTCCAGTCCACCCCGGCGGCGGCGAGCATGTCCTCGCCGTAGACGGCGCGCGTCGCCATCGCCACCACCGGCAACGACACCCACGCCGCGCAGTCCGCGAGCGTGAACGCATCGCCGGCGACGTAAGGCGCGAACTTGGCGAGGCGCTTGAACGCGGCGATGTTCTTGGTGAGGAGCTTGCGCACCCGCTCGGCGTTCGCCTCGCTGATGTCGCCGCCGAAAAACGCCTTGCCGTACAACTCGCGCGCCACCAGTTCGACGTGCAGTTCGGTGAACGTGATGAGTTCGCGCACCTTGGCCGCGGCCCACGGGTCGGCGGGCATGAGCTGTGGGTTCGGGTACGCCGCTTCGAGGTAGTCGGCGATCGCCTGGCTTTCGCACAGCGCGCCTCGTTCCGTGCGAATGAACGGAATCTTTGCCAAGGGCGAGCTGCTCAGCGTCGCCTCGTCCTTGAGCCCCGTGCGAACCTGCTCTTCGGTGAACGCGACGCCCTTCTCGAACAGGACCATCTTCACCTTGTTGTAGTAATTCGAGACGCTGAAGCCGCACAGAACGAGCATAGGTTTCTCCACATTGACGGGGGTTGCGGCACGCAGTCTACGCGTTGCCGCGGAGCGCTTCGGCGCGGCGACAATCGGTGCATGGCGTCGTTCCTCGACAAGCTCTGCGCGCGCGGCGATTTGATGCGTCGCGTGGCGGCGCTCGCGCAACCCGTCGTCTTCACGAACGGCGTGTTCGACATCCTGCACCGCGGCCACGTCACGTACCTCGAGCAGGCGCGCGCGCTCGGCGCGAGCCTGGCAATCGGCCTGAACAGCGACGCCTCGGCGCGCGCCCTGGGCAAAGGCCCGGGGCGCCCGCTGAACAACGAGGCGGATCGCGCCTGCGTGCTCGCGGCGCTGGCCAGCACCAGCCTGATCACGCTGTTCGACGAAGCGACACCGGTGGAACTGCTGAAATTGGTGCGGCCGCAGGTCTACGTCAAAGGCGGCGACTACGACATCGAGGCGCTCGAAGAGACGCGCTGGGTTCGCAGTTGGGGCGGGCGCTCGCTGGCGCTCGGGTTCGTCGACGGGTATTCGACGAGTTCACTTGTGGCGCGGATTCGCGCCTGAAGAAGCGTCCGAAAGGCTTGAGTCGCCTCGGGTCGGATTCAGGTCGCGCACGACCAACTGCCCTGGATCTCGATTTGCGTCGTCACCGAACTGGCGAGAAAGCAATGCGCGTGCGCCTCGTGATGCAGCTGCTCGACACGTGCGCCGTCGGGCAGCGTTGCCCCGGAGAAGACCACCGCCGGGCGCAACGCGACATGCGTGATGCGCAGCTTGCCATCGGCGCACTTGCGCAGCGCGCCATGCGCGGCGTCGAGGTAAGCGTCGACGACAAAACCGGCGCGCGCCGCGAAGTCCAGGAACCACAACATGTGGCAGCTCGACAGCGCCGCGACAAATGCCTCTTCGGGGTCGACGCCCGCGGGGTCGGAATACGGCACGCGAACCACATCGGGGGAACTCGACGCCAAGACGACGGCGCCGCCGTCAAAGCGCCAACGGTGCACGCGGCTGTACTTGCTGTCGGTGAAGGGCGCTGCGCCGCGTTCCCAGGCGACTTTAACGCTGTGCTCGGACATCGGTGATCCTCCAGACTTGCAGTTCAATCGGGTGACTTCGCCCCGCGCCGATTCACCAGCACGATTCCGACGCAGACGGCGGCCAGCGCCAGCCACAGACGCGCCGTGATCGGCTCCCCGAGCAGCCACGCGCCCAACAACAATCCGAACACGGGCGTCAGCAGCGTGAACGCCGCCAGGCGCGTCGCCGGGTAGTGACGGATCAGCCAAAACCATACCAAATAGCTGGCGAAGGCGACGATGACGCTCTGAAAGGCGAACGACAGCGCAACCAGCGGCGACATCGAGATCGGCCACGCCTCGCCGGCAAGTGTTCCGCCCAGGAGCAGCGCAACGCCGGTCACGCCGAGTTGATAGACGAGGGTCTTCTCTGCGCTGGCCGTGCTCAGCCGGCTCGCGCGGATGACCAGCGTCGTCGCGCCCCACAGCAGCGCGGCGGCAACGCCCAGCGCATCGCCCCACCATTGGCGCGGCCCGGCGGCAGGCCGCGTGAAGCCCTCGGCAAACGCCCAGGCGACGCCGGCAAACGCGAGCAACAGGCCGATCGCTTGGGGCCCTGCCAAGCGCTCCGAGCGCGAAATGAAGGGCATTCCCAAGGCGACGACAAACGGCGACAGGTACAGAAAGACGACCATGCGCGACGCCGTCGTGAACTGCAAGCCGAGAAAGATCGCGCCGAATTCGGCGGCGAACAACGCGCCGGCGAGCAGCCCAGCGCCCAAGGTTGCGTCGGCGTTGAACATCGCCACGCCGCGCCAGCGCGCCCAGGCAAGAACGAGCAGCGCGCCGATCAGGGAGCGGCCTCCGGCCTGGAGCAGCGCCGGGATTTCCGGCAGCGCGACTTTCACTGCCACCTGGTTCAGGCCCCAGAGAAAGCAGCACACGACGAGCGCGGCCCCAGCGCGCGCGTCGAGCACGCTCCTGCGATCAGTCATGTGGCACCGCCGAATCGCTCGGGCTGAGCAAACCGGCCAGTGCGCCGCAAACCAGGCCGGCGACGACGCCACTCAGGTGCGCGAGCGGCGCCACCGTGATTCCCAACCCGGCGTGCACGTGCGGGGACCACGGGGATTCGAGAGCGACCTTGAGCAGCAGACCGACGCCAATTGCCGCACCGATGCGCCGCTGCCGCGAGGGTCCGGCGCGCAGCATGTGCAGCACGGCGATCGCCACGCCGGCGTGCAATACGCCGGACAGACCGCCATAGTGGGCGAGTTGAGGGTCCGCCAGCAAGCCGATATGCGTCAGCGGCCACGCCGCGAGCCACGCGACGCACGAGCGCGGCGTGATGCGCACCGCCCAACCCAGTGCGGCCGCAGTCCCTGTACCGACGAGGTTGACGAGCAAGTGCGCGTCGCTGTAGTGCACTGCCACGGCGCTGAAGCTGCGCCACGGTTGCATCAGTGCGAGTGTGGGTTGCCAGTCGAGCATGTCGGGCGGCAGCTGGGCGCCGAACACGCCCAGCCCCGCCAGCAGGGCAGACACGCCGAGCCATGCGGCTGCTGCGGCACCGTGGCGCACGCCCCGCACGTCGCGGTCAGGCAAGCCGCTCAAGGGAACAGCGTGCGCCACAGGGCGAGTACGGCGTTGCGCTGCGGCTGCATCGCGCCGTCGTCGAGTTGCGTCGGCTGCTCGTCCAGGCGAGCGCGGTGCTGGGCGCGGCGCAGTTCGCGGTACGCGTCGGCGGCGGCGTCTCCCAGCGTTCCCGGCAAGAGTCCACACGCCTGAGCGCGCTGCAGCAGCGCGATGTTGCCTGCGTTGTCGAGCAACTGCGGGTGCTGCGCGCCGTGCGTCAGCACGAGACACTGCACCGCAAACTCGACGTCCATCATGCCGCCGGCGCTGTGCTTCACGTCGAAGCGCTCGGCTTTGACGGGGTGCGCCTTGCGCACCTTGTCGCGCATCGCTTCGATCTCGCCACGCAGCGCCACGCCTTCGCGTGGCGCGCACAGCACGATGCGGCGCACCGCTTCGAAGCGTGGCTCGAGGGCGCGCGCCCCGGCGCACCAGCGCGCCCGCGTCAGCGCCTGGTGCTCCCAGGTCCACGCCGTATTGCTGCCGCGCCCGGTTTGATAGTCTTCGAACGACGCGAGCGACGTGACGAGCATTCCCGAGCTGCCGTTCGGGCGCAGCGCCGTGTCGATGTCGAACAGCTCGCCGGCGCTCGTGCGCAGCGTCAGCCAGCCAATCAGTTTGCGCACGAAGGCGCCGTAGATTTCCGACGCGCGCTCGTCAGCGTCGTCGTAGAGGAAGACGACGTCGAGGTCGCCGCCGTAACCGAGTTCCTTGCCGCCGAGCTTGCCGTAAGCGACGACGGCAAACTGCGGGTCCGGGCGGTGCGCCTGCTTGAAGTGGCCCCAGGCCCAGCGCAAGCTGCAGTCGAGCGTCGCGTCGGCCAGCGCCGACAGGTCATCGGCGACCTGCTCGACGCTCAGTTCGTTTTCGACGTCGCGCACCAGGGTGCGAAAGACTTCAGCCTGGTGTGCGCGGCGCAGCGTGTCGAGCAGCGATTCTTCGTCGGCCTGGCCGGAGCGTTGCCACGCCTGATGGCGCGCCTCGAGGTCGCGAGTGAACGATTCACGGTCGAAGCGCCCGTGCAGCAGCCGCGGATCGGCGAGCTCGTCGATCACGCCGGGGTGCAGCATCAGGTAGCGCATCGGCCAGCGCGCCAGCCCGAGCAGGCGCAACAGGCGAACCTGCACTTCGGGCCGCTCGACGAGCAGCGCGAGATAACTTTCGCGTCGCAGCAGCGGTTCGAGCCAGTCGATGAAGCGCAAAGCCGCCTCGCTGCTGCACGAGCCGTCGCGCGTCGCCGCCGCAGCGCGCTCGATGAGGCGCGCCAGGCGCAGCTTGCTCGCGTCGCGCAGCATCGCGACCTTCGGCCGGTCGCGCAAACTGCGCACGCGCGTTGCCAGATCTGGCGGCAACTGCTCGGCGAAGGCCTCGCTGTCCACGATCAAGGGTTCCGGCCCGCAACCGCGGCATCCCGCGCTGCCGTGCGTGCCGTTGGTGCTGTCGGCGCTGCTGTCGCTGCTGGCGCTGCCCGCGCCGTTCCTGGCACCTGCGCCGCTCGACGGCGCGCGCCCGTCGTGCAGCAAGGCGTCGAACTCGGTGGCGACGAATTCGCGAATCTCGCCCAGCCGGTCGAGCAACTCGCACGCCACCGCGTCGCAGGTGAGGCCCATGCTGCGCGCGATCCACGCCAGATCGGCGTCTTGGGTGGGCAACAGGTGCGTCTGTTGGTCGTCGAGGTACTGGATGCGGTGTTCGACGCGGCGCAAAAAGGTGTACGCGTCGGCGAGCTGCTTCGCGTTGGTCGATTTCATCAAGCCGGCGGCGGCGAGTTTGTCGAGAGCCTTCAGCGTCGAGCGTGTGCGCATCTCCGGGAACTGGCCACCGCGCACGACCAGCAGCAATTGCACGATGAACTCGATTTCGCGAATTCCCCCGCGCGACAGTTTCACGTCGTTGGAGCGCTCGGGCCGGCCGGCGGCGCGGCGCTGCGCCTCGTCGCGCACCTTCTGGTGCAACTGGCGCAAACCCTCGAACACACCGTAGTCGAGGTAGCGCCGGTAGACAAATGCGGTGACGATGCTGCGCAAGGCGTCGGTGGGGCTTGCCTTGACGCCTTCGCCGGAGAGTGGCCGCGGCGCCAGCGGTGCGACGACGCGGCTCTTCAGCCAGGCAAAGCGTTCCCACTCGCGGCCCTGGTCCTGCAGGTATTCCTCGAGCATCGCCAGGCTCACGACGGGCGGCCCGGAGTTGCCGTTGGGGCGCAAGGCGAGGTCGACGCGAAACACGAAGCCGTCGTCGGTCACGTCACCGATCAATGCGTACAGCCTGCGTGCGAGCTGCGAAAAGTATTCGTGCGCACTCAGGCCGCGCGCGCCGTCGCCGCCGTCTGTCGTGCCGGCGTCGGCGTAGACGTAGACCAGGTCGATGTCGGACGAGACGTTGAGCTCGCGCCCGCCGAGCTTGCCCATGCCGATCACCCAAAAAGGAATGCGCTGCCCGGCCGCGTCGCGCGGCACGCCATAGCGCGCGTCCAATTCGTCCTGCGCTTGGTGCAACGCCAGGCCGAGTGTCGCTTCGGCGAGTTCCGTCATCGTGCGCGTCACGTCGGCCAGGAGCGCGCCTTGTTCGATGTCAAGCACCGCGAGGCGCTCCAGCACCAAGTGGCGCGCCACGCGCAGCGCCGCCGGCAACGTGCGGCCGGCGCTTTGGAGCTGCGCGACCAAGGCGAGCACCTGCTCACGCCGTGGCACGCCCGGCGCGAGCAGCGCCAATTCGGCGGCGTTGCGGCGTCGCACGCGCTGCACAAAGCGGCTGTGGTCGGCGCGGGCCAGCAGGGCTTGCACAGCGGCTTCGTCCGGTGCGGCTGTCGGCGCGCAAGCGCTGCGCTGCGTTGATTCAGGGCCCATCGGGGTGCGCGCGCTCACTGTGCTAGATTGGCCGAGATCCCGCTTCGGCCGACGACGACAGCACGGCGCGTTGCGCCACGAGTCGCGCCGTCACCCGCACTGCATGTCTTCGACCCCGCCGCCGTTTCTCGACACCCTGCCACAGGCCTACCCGGGCGCCGATGGCACTGCCCGGCCTGCGCAAAATCGCCGCCGCCGCTGGTTGCTGCGCCTGCTGGTGTGGCCGGTGCTTCTGTTGTGGACTCTGCTCGCGCTGGCGTGGCTGGCACTGCATTGGCTGATTCTGCCGCACATCGAAGAGTGGCGCGTCCCGCTCGAACTGCGTGCCAGCGCGGCCTTGGGCGTGCCGGTGAAAATCGGCCACATCGCGGTGCATTCGAGCGGCTGGGTACCGGCGCTGGAATTGCGCGACGTGAAAGTTCTCGACGCGCAGCAGCGCACCGCGCTGCACCTGCCGCGTGTCGCGGTGGCGATTTCGCCGCAGGCCTTGCTCGACCGGAACGTCAATTTCGACCAGATCCTGATCGAAGGCGCGCAGCTCGACGTGCGCCGCGACCGCAGCGGCAGCATCTTCGTCGCCGGCATGGCGATCGGCAGCGGCGCCCACGGCGACGACCAGGCGAGCGCCAACTGGTTTTTTTCGCAGCATGAATTCGTCATCCGCGGCGGCACGCTGCGCTGGACCGACGAGCAGCGCGACGCGCCGCCGATCGCGCTGACCGGCGTGCAGTTGGTGTTGCGCAACGGCCTGCTCTCGCACGACGTGCGCCTGGACGCGACGCCGCCGCCCGACTGGGGCGAGCGCTTCACTCTGACGGGCCGCTTCACGCAACCCTTGATGGCCCCGTCAGGCCAGTGGCAGCGCTGGAGCGGCAGCGCCTACCTCGATTTGCCGCGCGCCGACCTGCAGCCCTTGCGGCGTCACGCCGAACTGCCGTTCGAGATCAGCGAAGGCACGGGTGCGGTGCGCGCCTGGTTCGAGCTTCGCGACGGTTCGCTGCAAGCGGCCACCCTCGATGTCGGGCTGCGTCAAGTGGCGCTGCGCCTGGGCACCGCCGTCGAGGAGTTGCGCATCGAACAATTGCAGGGCCGCATCGACGCGCAGCGTGACGCCGACGGCGGCGTGCTGTCGCTCGAACGCCTGAGCTTCGTCACCAGCGACGGCATGCGCTGGCCGAGCGGCGACGTGAAGCTGAAGTGGCGCCAGCGCGAAGGCGCTCCCGCCACTGGAGGCGAGGTCAGCGCCCAACGTGTCGACCTGGCGCTGATGGCACAAATCGCGTCGCGAGTTCCGATGGGCGCGGCGCTGCACCAGCTGCTGGGCGAGCTCAAACCGAAGGGCACGCTCAGCGATTTTTCGGCGCGCTGGGACGGGCCGCTCGACGCGCCACGCCGCTACCAGGTGAAGGGCCAGTTGACGGGCCTCGCGCTCGCCTCGCGCCCGGCGCAAGAGGCGCAGCGCGTCGGCCGGCCCGGCTTGCGCAACGCGACGCTGCAACTCAGCGCCACCGAAAAAGGCGGCACGGCGCGGCTCGAGGTGCGCGATGGCGCGCTCGACGTTCCCGGCCTGTTCGAGGAGCCGAAGGTCAATCTGGAGCGCCTCAACGCCGACCTGGAGTGGCGCATCTCCGCAGGCAAGGCCACGGTCATGGTAAAGAATGCGACGCTCGCCAACCCGGACGCCAGCGGCGAATTCGAGGCCACATGGAACAGCGGCGCCGGGGCCGAAGTGGCCGGGCGCGGCGGGCGCTTTCCTGGCCAGATCGAACTCACCGGCCGCCTCAGTCAAGGCCGCGCCGTGCGCGCGGCGCGCTATCTGCCGCTCGGCATTCCCGAGGTGACGCGGCGTTACGTGGAGCACGCCGTGAAAGGCGGTCAGGTGCGGCGCCTGGACATCCGGGTCAAGGGCGACTTGTGGGACTTCCCTTACTTCGACGCGGCGACGACGGGTGAATTCCGTATCGCAGCGCTCGCCGACGACGTCGCCTTTGCCTTCGTTCCGAGCCGCCCGGCCAGCGCCACCGAGCCGGCTTACCTGTCGCCCTGGCCGGGCCTGACGCACGTCAGCGGCGAACTCATCATCGACCGCGCGTCGCTCGAAATCAAGGGCGCCCAGGCGCAGCTCGGTGGCGTGGCGTGGAGCGGCGTGCGCGGCGGAATTCGCAACGTCATCGAGCAGCGCGTGCTCACGCTGAATGGTACGGCGCACGGCACCGGCGCGGAGATGCTGCGCATCGTCAATGGCAGTCCGGTGGGCGACTGGATTCATCGGTCGCTGGCCCGTGCCAGCACAAGCGGCAAGGTCGAACTCGACCTCGGATTGAACATTCCGCTGCGCGATTTCAGCAAAGCCGAAGTCAAAGGCAGCGTGCTGCTCGCCGGCAACGACGTTCGCATCACCCCCGACAGCCCGCTGCTCGCGGCGGCCAAGGGCCGTGTCGATTTCAGCCACAAGGGCTTTGCCGTGGTCGGCGCGACGGCGCAGGCCTACGGCGGCGAAGTCGCCTTCGAGGGCGGGCTCAAGGCCGACGGGCTGCGCTTTGACGGGCAGGGCACGGCCAGCGTGGAGGCGCTGCGCCGCGCCAGCGAGCTCGGTTTGCTGGCACGAATCGCTCCGCACCTCAGCGGCAAAGTGGTCTATCGCATGGGCCTGGCGTTCACGCAAGGTCACCCCGAAATCAGCATCGCGAGCGACCTGGTGGGTTTGGCGAGCGACTTGCCGCCGCCCCTGCGCAAGAGCGCCGAGACGGCGTTGCCGATGCGCTATTCGACAAGCCTGCTGCGCGACTCCTGGTTGCCCGGGCGCAGTCTGTCCGACACGCTGGCGCTCGACATCGGCGCTTTGCTCCAGGTGCATTACCAGCGCGACATTTCGGGCGAGACGCCACGCGTGAAGAGCGGTGGCATTGGCGTGGCCGAGGCCGCGCCGCCGTCCAGCCAAGGCGTTGCCGTGAGCGTCAAGCTCGCCGCCGTGAATCTCGACGCCTGGGAAGCGGTATACCGCAAAGTGTTCGACGACACCGGCGAGAGCGAGGCTGCAACCGGCGACGATGCGGGCTACGGCCCGGACCGTATCGCCGTGCGCGCCCAGGAGTTGACCACCGGCGGGCGCCGCATCACCGGCGTCGTCGCCGGCATCTCGCGCGACACGGGCCAGTGGCGCGCAACGCTCGAAGCCGATCAGCTCAGTGGCTACGGTGAATACCGGCCGCCGCGCCGTGGCGCCGCAGCCACTGCGGGTGTCGGCGCGGGGCGGATTTACGCGCGCCTGTCGCGCCTGTCGCTGCCGAAGAACGAGGTCGAACAGATCGAGAGCCTGCTCGACGAGCCGCCCAGCACCGTGCCGGCGCTGGACATCGTCGTCGACGACTTCGAGTTGCGCGGCAAGCGCCTGGGCCGCGTCGAGATCGTCGCGACGAACCAGCCCGGCAGCCCCGGCCAGACCCTGCGCGAGTGGCGCTTGTCC
The DNA here is from genome assembly GCA_040081145.1 of Burkholderiaceae bacterium. Taxonomy (GTDB): domain Bacteria; phylum Pseudomonadota; class Gammaproteobacteria; order Burkholderiales; family Burkholderiaceae_C; genus JAEMQF01. The sequence continues at coordinate 842 of JBEBHW010000069.1, read as the reverse complement.
AAGTTCAGCATGACGACGCCTGAGGCGCAGCTGAGCGCCACCGGAAGTTGGTCCGCCGGGTTGGCCGGCGGCGCTGCGGCGCGCCGCGCCGAAATGGACTTCAAGCTGGAGCTGCGCGACAGCGGCGCTTATCTCGAGCGGCTCGGCCTGGGCAAGGCGGTGCGCGGCGGCAAAGGGGCACTCTCCGGCCAGGTGGCGTGGCTCGGCTCGCCCCTGTCGCTCGACTTCGCGAGCATGAGTGGCCAGTTCAGCGTCGCCGTGGAGGCCGGTCAATTCCTCAAGGCCGAACCCGGCGCAGCGCGGCTGCTCGGCGTCTTGTCCCTGCAAGCGCTGCCGCGCCGCTTGCTGTTCGACTTTCGCGATGTCTTCGAAGAAGGGTTTGCATTCGACAGTTTCGGCGGCGACGTGCGCATCGACAAAGGCGTTGCGCACACGAACAATTTGCGCATGCGCGGCTTGCAGGCGGTGGTGCTGATGGAAGGCAAGGCCGACATCGGACGCGAGACTCAAGACCTGCGCGTCGTCGTCGTCCCCGAAATCAATGCCGGAACGGCGTCGCTCGCGTACGCCGTCATCAACCCGGCGATCGGCCTGGGCACTTTTCTCGCGCAGTTGTTCCTGCGCCGGCCCTTGAGCGAAGCCGGAACGCGCGAGTTCCACGTCACCGGGCACTGGGCCGATCCGCAGGTGGACCGCATCGAGCGCAAGGCCGAAGCCCCGTCCGCGCAGCCACAAATACGCTAGGGCCACGATGAAGATCGCCGCAATCCAGATGGTGTCCACTCCCGACGTGGCGCGCAACCTCGACGCCGCGCAGCGCCTGATTGGGCAGGCCGCGGCGC
>JBEBHW010000068.1:0-10498 GCA_040081145.1 Burkholderiaceae bacterium | reverse complement strand
GCCGGTGGCATTCCCATCATCAAGGCGCTGCGCGAAGGGTTGACGGCGAATCGCATCGAATGGATCGCCGGCATCATCAACGGCACGACGAATTTCATCCTCTCGGAAATGCGCTCCAAGGGACTGGATTTCGCAACCGTGTTGAACGAGGCGCAACGCCTGGGTTATGCGGAAGCGGACCCGACGTTCGACATCGAAGGCGTCGACGCGGCCCACAAGGCGTCGATCATGAGCGCGATCGCCTTCGGCACGCCGGTGCAGTTCGCGCAGGCGCACGTCGAAGGCATCACGGAGCTGCAGGCGGTCGATATCGCCTATGCGGAGCAACTTGGTTATCGCATCAAGCTGCTGGGCATCACGAAGCGGCGCGCCGACGTCGGCGGCATCGAACTTCGCGTGCACCCGACGCTGATTCCGGCGCAGCGGCTGATCGCCAACGTCGAAGGCGCGATGAACGCGGTCGTCGTGCACGGCGACGCTGTGGGCTCGACGCTTTATTACGGCAAGGGTGCGGGCGCCGAGCCCACCGCGTCGGCGGTGATCGCCGACCTGGTTGACATCGCGCGCCTGCACAGCGCCGACCCCGGCCATCACGTGCCGACGCTGGCGTTTCAGCCGAGCAGCATGCAGAACACGCCGATCCTGCCGATGGCGCAGGTGAACACGTCGTTTTACTTGCGCCTGCAGGTGGCAGACCAGGCCGGTGTGCTGGCGCGCATCACGGGAATCCTCGCCCAACACAACATCTCGATCGACGCGCTGCTGCAGCGCCCGCACATCGACCAGGGCGAAGAAGGTGCCGCGCACACCAACGTCATCATCCTCACGCACGACACGCTGGAGGGCGAAATGGACCAGGCGATCGCGCAGATGCAGGCCTTACCGACGGTGCTGGCACCGATTGTTCGGATCCGCAAGGAAGATCTGAGTTGATGAGGTACGTCAGCACCCGAGGTGGCGGGCCGCCGGGACCGTTCAGCGACATCCTGCTCGAAGGCCTCGCGCCCGACGGCGGCTTGTACCTGCCGCAGCGCTACCCGCACGTCGACGCGGCGTTGCTCGAGCGCTGGCGTCCGCTGGCCTACCCCGAACTCGCGCACGAGGTGCTGAGCCTCTACATCGACGACATCGCTGCACCTCAACTGCAGGCGTTGGTGCGCAAGACGTATACGGCTGAAGTCTTCGGCGATGCGCGAATCACGCCGCTCGCGCCATTGCAGGACGGCATCTTCCTGCAGGCCTTGTCGAACGGCCCGACGCTCGCGTTCAAAGACATCGCAATGCAGTTGCTCGGCAACCTGTTCGAGTACGAGCTCGCGCGGCGCGGGGCGGTGCTCAACATTCTGGGCGCAACGTCGGGCGACACCGGCAGCGCCGCCGAATACGCGATGCGTGGCAAGCGCGGCGTGCGCGTCTTCATGTTGTCGCCCCAGGGCCGCATGAGCGCGTTCCAGCAGGCGCAGATGTTCAGCCTGCAAGACCCGAACATTTTCAACATCGCGGTGGAGGGCGTGTTCGACGACTGCCAGGACATCGTCAAGACGGTGTCGGCCGATCTGGAGTTCAAGCAACGCCACCACATCGGCACGGTGAATTCGATCAACTGGGCGCGCCTGCTCGCGCAAGTGGTTTACTACTTCGCGGGTTATTTCCAGGCGACGCGCAGCAATCGCGAACATGTCGACTTTGCCGTGCCGTCGGGCAACTTCGGCAACATCTGCGCCGGCCACATTGCGCGAATGATGGGCCTGCCGATCGGCCGCCTGGTTCTCGCGACGAACGAGAACAACGTTCTCGACGAGTTCTTTCGCACCGGCACGTATCGGGTTCGCAGCGCGAGCGAGACGCACGAAACGTCGAGCCCGTCGATGGACATTTCCAAAGCGTCGAATTTCGAGCGCTTCATCTACGATCTCGTGGGGCGCGATGCGCAGCGCACGCGCGATCTGTTCGACGTGCAACTGGGTCGCAACGGCGAGTTCACGCTTGAGCCCGCCGAGATCAAGCGCTTTGCCGAATTCGGCTTTGTCTCGGGAACGAGCACGCACGCCGACCGGCTCGCGACGATCGCCCAGACCTGGAAGCAGCACCGCGTGATGATCGATACGCACACGGCAGACGGCCTGAAAGTCGCGCGTGAGCATTCCCGCAAAGGCGTGCCGATGATCGTCCTGGAGACCGCGCTCCCCGCGAAGTTTGCCGACACGATTCGTGAAGCGATTGGGGTCGAGCCGGATCGCCCGGCGCACCTGCGGGGAATCGAACAACTCCCCAAGCGATTCCAGGTCATGGCGGCGGACGCGCAGGGCGTCAAGGCCTACATCGCGCAGAATTGCCCATGACAAGACTGCCCCCACGTCGCTTCGCTCCTGCCCCCAGGGCCAGGAAGGGGCCCCTGCGTGGCCCCAGGGGCGGTGAGTGGCTTCGGGCGGCCGGGCGCCACTGACATGAAAGTCATTGGCTTTTGCGGTTTTTCGGGATCCGGCAAGACGACGCTCGTCGAACAGGTGATCGAGCACCTGCGGATTGAGGGCAAACGCGTCTCGGTCGTGAAACACGCACACCACGAATTCGACATCGACCACGAAGGCAAAGACTCGTGGCGGCACCGCCAGGCGGGTGCCTTCGAAGTCGTGATCGCCTCCGACCGGCGCCTGGCGAAGATTCGCGAATTCGACGTGCCGTGCGAGCCGACCGTGCACCAGTTGATCGCCGAACTTTTCGAGTGCGACTGGGTGCTCGTCGAAGGCTTCAAGCACGCCGCCTTGTTGAAGGTGGAAGTCTGGCGCGCCGCGACGGGCAAACCTGCGCAATACCCCAACGACCCGTTTGTCGTCGCCATCTGCACCGACAGCCCGGATCAGTTGCCGCAGCCCACCGGGCTGCCCGTGCTCGATTTGAACGACGCCAACGCGCTCACGAACTTCCTGCTGGGCAGCGCCTCCCGCTATGACTACCACCCCCCCGTCGCCGACGCGGCGACCGATGCTCTCGCTGGAGGCCGCTTTGGCCCGGCTGCTGAGCTCGGTCACCCCGCCGCAGGCGACTGACGCAGAGAAACTCTCGACCTTCGACACGCTGGGTCGCGTGTTGGCCGCGGACGTGCGCTCGAGCCTTGACGTCCCGCCCGGCGACAACACGGCGATGGACGGCTATGCGCTGTGCTGCGCCGATCTGCCGGCGGCAAGTGGCGCGCCGTCGCCTTTGGCACCGCTTTTGCCGATCAGCCAGCGCATACCTGCGGGCACTGTACCGACGCCGCTGCTGCCCGGAACCGCAGCGCGGATCTTCACCGGCGCGCAAATTCCGCCCGGCGCCGATGCCGTCGTCATGCAAGAGCACTGCCGCGCCGAGGGCGACTCGGTGCGAATCGATGCGCGTCCGACGCAAGGCCAATGGATCCGGCGCCGCGGCGAAGACGTGCGCCAGGGCGACGTCGTCTTGCCCGCGGGAACCCGGCTCACGCCGCAGGCGATGGGTTTGGCGGCAAGTGTGGGCGCAGCGACCTTGCAGGTGGCGCGCCGGCCGCGCGTCGCGCTGTTTTCGACCGGCGACGAACTCATGATGCCGGGCGAGCCGCTGAAGCCTGGTGCCATCTACAACTCGAATCGCTACACCTTGCGCGGCCTGATCGAAGCGCTTGGCTGCGAATGCCGCGACCTGGGAATCGTTCCGGACCGGCTCGACGCGACGCGCGAAGCGCTGCGGCGCGCTGCCGTGGACAATCAACTCATCGTCACGTCGGGCGGCGTGTCGGTGGGAGAAGAAGATCACTTGCGCCCTGCTGTCGCCGCAGAGGGCGGCATCGACTTGTGGCAGATCGCGATCAAACCCGGCAAGCCGCTCGCCTTCGGCGCGGTGCGCCGCGGCGATTCGAGCAGCGCCCACTTCATCGGCCTGCCGGGCAATCCGGTGTCGAGCTGGGTGACTTTTCTGCTGCTCGTGCGCCCGGTGTTGCTGCGCCTGCAGGGCGCGACACAACTCGAGCCGAAGGCCCAGCGCATGCGCGCCGATTTCGATTGGCCGCGGCCCGACAACCGGCGCGAATTCTTGCGCGCTCGGCGCAACGCCGAAGGCGGGCTGGACCTGTTTCCCAACCAGAGCTCGGGCGTGCTCACCTCGACGGTCTGGGCCGACGTGCTGATCGACAACCCGGCGTCGCACGCCATCGCCCGAGGCGACAGCGTGGACGCGCTGTCAATCGCGGAGTTGCTCGCGTGAACGTGACGGTGCGCTATTTCGCCTCGCTGCGCGAAGTGCTCGGCGCGGCCGAGACGCTGGAGGTGGCCAGCGGCGACACCGTGGGCGCACTGCGCGAAATGCTCCTGCGGTGCAGCCCGGCGCACGCCACGGCGCTGGACCGCAAGCGCGCGCTGCGCTGCGCGTTGAACCAGACTTTGTGCGACGAGTCTGCGCTGCTGACGCACGGCGCCGAAGTTGCATTCTTTCCACCTGTGACCGGGGGCTGAAGTGACGACCGCAGCACCCCGCGTCGTGATCCAAGAGGCCGACTTCGACCTCGGCGACGTGGTTGCGCAGCTGCGCGCCGGCGACGCTGCGGTTGGCGCGGTCGCGAGCTTCATCGGCACAGTGCGCGACCGCAACGACGGCAGCGGCGTCAGCCTCATGGAGCTTGAGCACTACCCGGGAATGACGGAGCGCGCCATCGAGGCGATGATCGACGTCGCCTTCCAGCGCTTTGACATTCGCGGCGCACGCGTCGTCCACCGCATCGGTGTCCTGCAGCCACTCGACCAGATCGTGCTTGTCGCGGTGAGTTCGGGGCACCGTGGCCAGGCGTTCCAGGCCTGCGAATTCCTCATGGACTACCTCAAAACCCAGGCGCCCTTTTGGAAGAAGGAAACCACGCCGCACGGTGCCCGCTGGGTCGACGCCCGAGTCAGCGACGATGCGGCCTTGCAGCGTTGGGGAATTCAGGCGGGCAACGCCGCCGCGCCGTGAGCCAGCGCCCTTCTGTTCACTGTCATCCCGGCGAACGCCGGGATCCACCGCGGGGCGAGTGCGCGTCACTCCGGCATTTGCCGGAATGACCCAGAGTTGAGTGTGCCCATGTCCAGCAACTCAGGACTGTTGACGCAGGCGCTTGCGGTGGGCGTGGGCGCCGCGTGCGGCGGCCTGCTGCGTTGGGGCACGGGACTTTGGCTGAACGCCCGCTGGGCCGGCTTCCCATTGGGCACGCTCGTCGTGAATTGTGTGGGCGGAGCCCTCATCGGCGCAGCGCTCGCCTGGTTCGAACGTTGGCCAGACGAACTCTGGCGAGCGCTGTGGGTGACTGGTGTGCTCGGCGGCCTGACCACGTTCTCCGCGTTTTCGGTCGAATCGCTGCTGCTGCTCCAGCGCGGCCACTTTGCGCTGGCGGCCGGACACACGCTGGCTCACGTGCTGGGCGCGCTGGGCTGCGCCGCGCTGGGCTACCGCGCTGCACAAGCTTTGCTCGTCTGACCTGCGACCAGCGCCGTGGCGCGTTGAGCAGAATCAAGAAACTCGCCGCCCGCGGCACGCGACGGTGTCTTGATTTTTCGGGCGATCGCCCAACCTCCAGCCCAATCGGAGGACTTTTATGCGACTCGACAAACTCACGACGCAGTTTCAACAGGCCTTGGCGGACGCGCAAAGCCTCGCCGTGGCGCGCGACAACCCGTACATCGAGCCGGTGCACGTCTTGTCGGCGATGCTGTCGCAAGACGAGGGGCCCAAGGCTTTGCTGGCGCGCGCCGGGGTGAATGTGGGGCGGCTGCAGTCGGCACTCGACGCCGAGACGGCCAGGTTGCCGCAAGTGCAGGGCGGCGAACCGGTGCAGCCGGGGCGCGATCTCGGCGCGATGCTCAATGCGGCAGAGAAGGAAGCAAGCAAACGCGGTGACCAGTTCATCGCCAGTGAGATGTTCCTGCTCGCTGCGGCCGACAGCAAGTCCGCCGCTGGCGCTCTGCTCAAAGAGCACGGCTTGACGCGCAAGGCGCTCGAGGCTGCCATCGAAGCCGTGCGCGGCGGCAAGGGCGTAGACAGCGCCGACGCCGAAGGGCAGCGCGAGGCCTTGAAGAAATACACGTTGGACCTGACTGAACGCGCGCGTCTGGGCAAACTCGACCCGGTGATCGGCCGCGACGATGAAATTCGCCGCGCCATCCAGGTCTTACAGCGGCGCACGAAGAACAACCCCGTGCTCATCGGCGAGCCCGGAGTGGGCAAGACGGCGATCGTGGAGGGCTTGGCGCAGCGCATTGTTTCGGGTGAAGTGCCCGACACCTTGAAGAACAAGCGCGTGCTCGTGCTCGACATGGCGCTGCTGCTCGCCGGTGCCAAGTTCCGCGGCGAGTTCGAAGAGCGCTTGAAGGCAGTGCTCAAGGAAGTGGCGGCGGACGAAGGCCGCACCATCGTCTTCATCGACGAGATCCACACCATGGTCGGCGCCGGCAAGGCCGAAGGCGCCATCGACGCGGGCAACATGCTCAAACCCGCGCTGGCGCGTGGCGAGTTGCATTGCATCGGCGCGACCACGCTCAACGAATACCGCAAGTACGTCGAGAAAGACGCCGCCCTGGAGCGGCGCTTCCAGAAAATTCTGGTGGGCGAGCCCAGCGTCGAGGCGACGATTGCGATCCTGCGCGGCCTGCAGGAAAAGTACGAAGTCCACCACGGCGTGGAGATCACGGATCCGGCGATCGTCGCCGCGGCCGAACTCAGCCACCGCTACATCACCGATCGTTTTCTGCCCGACAAGGCGATCGACTTGATCGACGAAGCCGCGGCGAAAGTGAAGATCGAGATCGACTCGAAGCCCGAGGCGATGGACAAGCTGGACCGCCGTCTCATTCAGCTGCAGATCGAGCGCGAAGCGGTGCGACGCGAAAAGGACGAGGGCTCGCGCAAGCGCTTCGGCCTCATCGAAGAAGAGATCGACAAGCTCAAGCGCGAAGCCGCTGACCTGGATGAAATCTGGAAGGCGGAAAAGGCGGCCGCGCAGGGCTCGGCGCTGGTCAAGGAAGAGATCGACCGGATTCGCTTCCAGATCGAGGAGTGGAAGCGCAAGGGTGACTTCAACCGCGTCGCCGAGCTGCAATACGGCAAGCTGCCCGAGCTCGAGAAGAAGCTCAAGGACGCGCAGGCCAGCGAAACCAAGCGCGGCGCGGACAAGAGCAAGCCCCAACTCCTGCGCACCATGGTCGGTGCCGAGGAAATCGCCGAAGTCGTGGCGCGTGCCACCGGCATCCCCGTGTCCAAACTCATGCAGGGTGAGCGCGACAAGCTCTTGCAGATGGAAGCCAAGCTGCACGAACGCGTCATCGGCCAGGACGAAGCGATCAACGCCGTGGCGAACGCGATCCGGCGCTCGCGCTCGGGTCTGTCGGACCCGAACCGCCCGACCGGCTCGTTCCTCTTCCTCGGCCCCACCGGCGTGGGCAAGACCGAGTTGTGCAAGGCCTTGGCGGGTTTCATGTTCGACAGCGAGGACCACATGGTGCGGCTCGACATGAGCGAGTTCATGGAAAAACACTCCGTGGCACGCCTCATCGGCGCGCCGCCTGGCTACGTGGGCTATGACGAAGGCGGCTACCTCACCGAAGCGGTGCGCCGCAAGCCCTACAGCGTGTTACTGCTCGACGAAGTGGAAAAGGCGCACCCGGACGTGTTCAACGTGCTGCTGCAAGTGTTAGACGACGGGCGCTTGACCGACGGCCAGGGCCGCACCGTCGACTTCAAGAACTGCGTGATCGTGATGACGAGCAACCTCGGCTCGCACCAGATCATGCAAATGGCCGGGCAAAGCAGCGAGGCGATCCGCGACGCGGTGTGGGTCGAGGTGAAACAGCATTTCCGCCCAGAGTTCCTGAACCGCATCGACGAGGCCGTCGTGTTCCATGCGCTCGACATGAAGAACATCGAAGCGATCGCGAAAATTCAGCTCGGCGTGCTGGAGGCGCGGCTCGAGAAAATGGAGATGCGCCTGGACGTGTCGCCGGCAGCGCTTGCCGAACTCGCCAAGGCCGGTTTCGACCCGGTGTATGGCGCGCGACCGCTGAAGCGGGCGATTCAACAGCGCATCGAGAACCCGGTGTCCAAGCTGATCCTCGAGGGCCGCTTTGGACCGAAGGACTTGATTCCGGTGGACGTGAGCGGTGGCGTGTTCAGTTTTGAGCGGGTGGTGCACTGATCGCCCGCCGCTGCCTCTTGCAAGCGGCAGCTCTTTCGCAGGCGAGCGAGGGCGGGCAGTCGCCCTCGTTCGTCCAGCTCAAGCCCCGCGGGGCGCGTCTTCGAAGAGGGCGTCCAGGCGCAGCACTTGAAGTCGCGCCAACGTCAGGTTCGCCGTGGCTCGGTCGAAGACGGCGTGCAGGGCAGCCTGCGGGTGCTTGGGGACGCCGCGCAGCAGCAAGTGGCAGCCCTCCAGCGTGATCGCTGCCTCGGGCAGGGCGTCGGCGTCACCCAACGCCTTGCCCGCGCTTTTCATCATCGCGAGCAACATCTGCCCCTGACGGCCCAGCTCGGTGGCGTTCGCCGAATTGCCGCTGTGCGCCAGGCGCGAGCCCGTGCCGACGTCGAATACGCAGCAATTGCGCATACCGTTCAGCGCGCTGAGCAGGCGCACATAGCGCTGCAGCGTGCCTTGCTCGACGCTTTGCGCCGGGACCGTCAATTGGGGCAGCGGCTGATCCGAGCGCACCGAATCGACGAATCCCGACAGGCCCATTCGGAGCGTCGGTGCGCCGGCGCGAATCTCGCTGGCCTTGCTCGCACCGTTCGATACCGCCGTGCTCCACCCTGAGGCCACGGGCTGCTCGGGGGCGGCGGGCGCCGGCGTCCGGGGTGGGCGCGCCAACGCGGCGGGGCGAGACGGCGCGTCCGGCGCGTGGCCGTTGGACTGCGGCGTGATGGAGGGGTAACCCGACAGGCCCGCAGACGTCGACGAAAACGACGAACCCGACCATGACTGCGCCGACGAGGGGGCGGCCACGTCCAGCTCGGGAGTGAGCGCGGCGGCTGCCGGCGACGAGGAGGTCGGCTCGGGAGCGTCAAGGCTGTTGAGCCGCTTCCAGGTGTCGCTGATGAAGCCCCAGGCTTCCGCGGGCCGGGCGACGACCGGCGTAGTGCGCACCATGACGCCGGTGCGATCCGCCAGTTCCACACCAAGCGCGACCAGGTTCGACGCCGAGGCGAGCGGCAGCATCAACAATTGCCGGTTGTGCCAGGGGCCGGCGGCGATGTCGTCGCGCAGCGCATTCAGCTCGGGCTCGAGGAGTTGCGGCGAAACGTTGCCCACCATGATCACACCCAGACGGCTGAAGGCGAACAACATTCGCGCCACGCTCTTGCGCGTTGCGGCGTCGGTGTCGGCTTGCGTCGTGTACATGCGCAAGACCTGGCCGTTCGAGGTGGGGAGCTCGAGGAAATAAAGCGTCGCCAAGGCCTGACCGTAACCCTGCCGGCGGATCGAGAGTTTTTGCAGCGCACGCCCGCTGGCCGCGGCGAGCCCGCGCAGCAATTTGCGCGACGACGTCGTGCCGATGTCGTGCACGACGATGAACTCGGGATGGACCAGTTCGAACTGTTGTCGCAGCGCCGGACCGGCGTCGCATGAGACGAACAGCTCGCGCTCGTTCGGCCCGATGATCCGGCCGATCTCGCCCTTTTCGGTGGCCAGGTATTCGTTCTTGTCGCCGTGGATCTGCGTGGCGAGCGACGTTTGAGCGCGCGTCGCATGCCACGCTTCCGGCGCGGCGAGCGCAGTCGGACTCGCCTTGGAGGGGCTCCAGTGGGGTGCGCCGGCAAGCGTCATTGTCATGGCTGGAGTGTAAACCTCAGGTGTTGCGCGCTTGTCACTCACCCTGCGGTGCGCGAGCTCGCGTGAACGCCCAGCACGCCGATCACGACCAGGCCGATGCTTGCAAGTTTGATCGCCGTGGCCGGCTCCTTGAAGTAGAGAACGCCGATGGCTGCGGTGACTGCCGTCCCCACGCCCGACCACACGGCGTAGACGACGCTCAGCCCCAACACCTTGATGACGAAGGTGTTGAGTGCAAACGACACGGCATAGAAAAGAAAAATCAGCACCGACGGCGTGACTCGCGTGAAGCCTTCCGACAGGCGCATGCACACCGTTCCGCAGATCTCGAAAGTGATGGCGATCGACAACAGCCACCAAGCCTGGGTGAACGTTGGCGTAAATGACGGGCTGATTGAATTCATGGAGGCTTAAACGGTGTTCGAGAGCTAAGGCTCCTCACGGCAAGGGCGCAAGGCGGATGCGTTGGGACTCTATCAACGAGACGCCTTAGCCCCGCCGATGCCGGGCAAACCCCAATGTCCTTCGTGCTCGAACGGGCAGAATCGACTGTGGATCGTAAGGCGTGAAGTCGAGTTTCGGATTGTTCGTTAACGGGGTCGTGAATGTTGCTGTTCGTGTCGTCGATTAAGTTGCTCGCCGAAATTGCGCTGTTCGCGTTCGCTGGCAGTGGTTGCTGGGCCTGCTCGCGGGGGCAAA
>JBEBHW010000725.1:0-2348 GCA_040081145.1 Burkholderiaceae bacterium | reverse complement strand
GGACCTCGCCTCGGTCAAGATCGGCACCGGTCGCGGCGCCTGCACGGGCAGCGCACGCGCGGCATCGGCCGGGTGGCGCGACGGCACGATGTCGCCAATGTCGTCGATGGCATAGGGCGCACTGTCGGGCGGTCGCGGCTGGGCTTGGACCTCGGGGGTGGGCGCGGGAGCGGGAGCGGGCGCGGGCGCCGCCGGGCTGTGCTGCCACAGCGTCGACGCGCTCAGCGATGCGTTCGGCGGCCCCGCTTGAGCCGCAGGCGACGCCGACGGCCAGCGGGACTGGGCGCTGCGCGTAAACCCTGAACTCGCAGCGCCACGCTCCGAGAGGGGCCCTTCGCGGTCGGCACCGGCCTCGGGCAGCTTCACCATGCCCATCTGCACCAATTCGTCGAAGAGGCTCGGCTGCGCGCCGGCCTGCTGCGCCAAACTGAGCACATCGCTCAGCGTGCGGCGCCCGTCGACCAACAGAAGCACGGTGCGGTGGCGTTGCCCAAGGGTCCGTGAGCGGCCGCGCAATTCGTCGGCTCCGACTTCGGTCTTGACCGGAATCGGATTCATTGCCATGAATGCCACTCCCGGCGCTCGCCGAGGCGGGTTGCCAGTCGCCAGGGGTTCATGTCAAGTGCGCCGCGCGTTGCCCGAGGTCGTCAATGCGGCTTGCGAGGGCCGCGAAACGACTCCGGGCGGTACACATTGCCGTCACGCGGCACGTCGCTGCGGGCGCGGTGGATCGCGTCACGCGCGGCGTCTGCGGCGTAGCGGCGATTCGACCACCAGCGTGACGCGCTGGCACAGCGCCGCGCGAGCTGTGTCCAGGTGCGCAGACCCAGCGCGTCGAAGCTTCGACGTCGCCTTTCGCCGAGCGCCAGGCGCAGCAACATCGCAAGACATATTGCAAGGATCACGGCAGCAGGTATTTTTTCCATCATGTTCGGTCCGAGGTATGCCGAAAGAACCGCTGGGGCGTTGCAAGCATTGTCCATCGGCGAAGGATTTTCGGCGGGGGCGGGGAAGGCAGGCACTCTATCCAGGGGAGTCGAACTTCGTCAACGTTGTCACGTTCAGTGCAGCGCCCCCCGCAAATGCGGAATGGCTGAGGCGCGGGCCGCCCCCTACGCTTGAAATCAAGGAACCAGGCAACGCGATATCACTTCGGAGAAAGCACCATGCATGATTCGACACCTGCCGCCCGCAAAGCCTTCGAACTTCGCTTCAAGTCGCTTTTCGACGAGGGCCGTGCGTATTCGTTTCCCTGCGACGCAGCCGGGCAAGTCAACATGGACGCGCTGAGCGACCGCGCCAGGATCAACTACCTGTACGCGCGCGCCGTGGTGGGACGCGAACTTGCCGTACCCGCCGTGCAACCGACTTCGACGCACTGAGGCTCACCGTGCCCGCGCCCGTGATCGACGCGCCGCGACGCGACGAGTCGCATAGTGGGAGTGGCAGCGCCCTGGCTTTCACCCCCGCACCCGATTTTTCTGCCGCGCTGCGACGCGCTGGACCCCCATGACAGTGGCGAGCGCGAGCGCACCCGCGAGCACACCGACACCCGCGTTGAGCAGCGCCGCGCCCAAGCTGTAAACAACCTCCTCGACGGCGTCACCCGGCACACCCTGCGGGCCGAAAGCGCCCAGGCCAGGCACGCCGTGCACCAGGATTGAGCCCCCCACCAGGAACATCGCCGCAGTTCCGGCGATCGACAGGCACTTCATCAACAGCGGCGCGGCGCGCAAGATGCCGCGACCCAGACCGCGGCGAACCCGACCCCACGCGGTGATTGCCGTGGCGCGGCTCAAGTACAGGCCGAGATCGTCCAGCTTGACGATTGCCGCGACGAATCCATAGACACCAATCGTCATCGCCGCCGCGACTGCGCTCAATACCCCCAGTTGCGTCGCCAGCGATGCGCCAGCGACGGTGCCCAAGGTGATCACGACGATTTCCGCCGACAGGACCAAGTCGGTGCGGATCGCCCCCTTGATCTTTTGCGCCTCGAACGCCACCAGGTCCACCGCCGGGTCACCCAGCGCCTGCAGCAGTTGCCGATGTTCCTCAGCGTCATGCGAAGCCGGGTGCAGCCAGCGATGCGCGAGTTTTTCGACGCCTTCAAAGCACAGGAACAGACCGCCGAGCATCAGCAAGGGGGTGACGGCCCAGGCAGCGAGGGCGCTGATGATGAGCGCCGCGGGAACCAGGATCAGCTTGTTCAGCGCGCTGCCTTTGGCGACGGCCCACACCACCGGGAGCTCGCGATCGGCACGCACACCGGCGACTTGCTGCGCGTTGAGCGCCAGGTCGTCGCCCAGCACGCCGGCGGTCTTTTGCGCTGCGACCTTGGTCAACAG
>JBEBHW010000067.1:0-10545 GCA_040081145.1 Burkholderiaceae bacterium | reverse complement strand
GGAGCGGCCTGCGCGAAGGGCCGAGGGTGGGCAGCTAAACTCGCATTATCCGCAGCCGCTTTATCCGTCTCTCGACGTGGGCTGGTCTGCCCCGCTCTTTCTCATTCCCAAGCCACCCCCTGACCCACCGGTACATCGCCGGCCGCCCATGACGCAAGCGCTTCACCCGATGCTCAACATCGCCATCAAGGCAGCTCGCAGCGCCGGCAGCGTGATCAGCCGGGCGTCGGTGGACCTGGACCGGATCACGGTGAACACCAAGGCGCCGAACGACTTCGTCACCGAAGTCGACCATGCCGCGGAAGCCGCGATCATCGAAACCCTGCTCGACGCCTATCCCGGCCACGCGATCCTGGCCGAAGAGTCGGGCCGCGCGCACGGCGCGAAAGACAGCGAATACGTCTGGATCATCGACCCGCTGGACGGAACGACGAATTTCATCCACGGCTTGCCGATGTACTGCGTGTCGATCGCGCTGTCGTTTCGTGGCCAGTTGCAGCAGGGCGTCGTCTACGACCCGGCGCGCAACGACCTCTTCATTGCCTCCAAGGGGCGCGGCGCGTTCCTCAATGACCGGCGCCTGCGCGTCTCCAAGCGCAACCGCATGAACGACGCGCTGATCGGCACGGGTTTCCCGTTCCGCCGTGGCGACGACTTCAAGCGCTACATGCAGATGCTGGGGCTCGTGATGCAGTCTTGCGCCGGCGTGCGCCGCCCGGGCTCGGCTGCACTCGACTTGTGCCACGTCGCCGCAGGCGCCTACGATGGCTTCTTCGAGCCGGGCCTGAGCCCCTGGGACATGGCGGCGGGCGCCTTGATGGTCACCGAGGCGGGAGGCCTGATCGGCAACTTCACGGGCGAGAGCGACTTCCTGTACCAGAAAGAAGTGATCGCCGGCAACCCGAAGATTTACGGGCAATTGGTGCAAATGCTTTCGCCGTTCTCGCAAATCGGCAAGGACGATGCGCCGGATGCATCAGACAAAAGGCAAGACCTGACCCCGGAAGAAGCCCTCGCAGCGACACTCGTCGCAGCGCCCGCCGCTGCGGCAGCGCCAACATCCTCCGCGGTTCGCGTACGCCGCACGGCGCCACCTGCCAAGGGCAGCGCCACGCCCTGATCACGATGGTGCCGATGAGCATGGGCCGGGCGCCGGGCGCCGCCGACGCGGCCGTCGATCTTTCGGGCCACACGCCGATGATGCAGCAGTACCTGCGCATCAAGGCCGAATTCCCCGAGACGCTCGTGTTCTACCGCATGGGCGACTTCTACGAGCTGTTCTTCGACGACGCGCGCAAGGCGAACCGCCTGCTCGACATCACGCTCACGTCGCGCGGCAACAGTGCCGGTGAGCCCGTCGTGATGGCCGGCGTTCCGGTGCACTCGGTCGAAAGCCACCTCGCCAAGTTGATCAAACTCGGCGAGGCGGTGGCGATTTGCGAGCAGGTGGGTGATGTGGCCACCGCGAAGGGGCCGGTCGAGCGCAAGGTGGTGCGCGTCGTCACGCCGGGTACAGTGACCGACAGCGAGCTGCTCGCCGAAAAGAGCGACGCCGTGCTGCTCGCCGTGTGCAAGCGCGGCGCGAAGTTCGGTCTCGCGTGGTTGGCGCTGACGCGCGGTGAACTCGGACTGACCGAATGCAATGAAGCTGAGCTGGGCGGCTGGCTTGCACGCCTGGGCCCGGCCGAAGTGTTGGTGGATCGCGAGCAGTGGCCTGATTCACTGCAAGCCTCGCGCCTTGCCGTCACGCCGCAAGGTGCGTGGCAATTCGACACCGCCCTGGGACAACGCAAACTCTGCGAACAGCTGCGTGTGGCAAGTCTGGCCGGTTTCAACGCGCAAGACATGCACGCCGCGCAGGCCGCGGCCGCGGCGTTGCTGAGCTATGCCGAGCGCACCCAGGGCCAGGCGCTGGCGCATGTGCGCAGGCTCGAAGTGCAGCGCGCCAGCGAACTGCTCGACTTGCCGCCGATCACGCAGCGCAACCTGGAGCTGATCCAGACGCTTCGTGGTGAGGCAACGCCCACGCTGCTGTCGCTGCTCGACACGTGTCGCACCGGCATGGGCAGCCGGCTGCTGCGCCATTGGTTGCTCAACCCCTCGCGCGAGCGCAGCGTGGCTGAACAACGCCACGACGCGCTCGCCGAATTGATCGCCGCCGACGTGCCCCTGCTCCGCGAGCGGCTTCGCGGCGTCAGCGACGTCGAACGCATCACGGCGCGAATCGCCTTGGGTCAGGTGCGCCCGCGCGAACTCACCGGCCTGCGCAGTACCTTGGCGAACCTGCCCGAACTGGGAGCGCGCGTCCCGGCACAGCGCGCTTTGTTGCTCGACATGCTGCTCGAGGCGATGCACCCGCCTCCCGCAATCGTTGCCTTGCTCGGCGCGGCAATCGCTGCCGAGCCCGCGGTCTTGCTGCGCGACGGCGGCGTCATCGCGAGTGGCTTCGACGCCGAACTTGACGAGCTTCGCGACATCGCGTTGAACTGCGACACCTTCCTCATCGAACTCGAAGCGCGCGAACGCGCGCGCACAGGCATTGCGAATCTGCGCGTGCAGTACAACAAGGTGCACGGCTTCTACATCGAAGTCACGTCCAGCCATGCGGGCAAGGTGCCGCTGGATTACCGGCGCCGCCAGACGCTGAAGAACGCCGAGCGTTTCATCACGCCCGAGTTGAAGACCTTCGAAGACAAGGCGCTGTCGGCGCAGGAGCGCTCGCTCGCGCGAGAGAAGATGCTGTTCGACGCCTTGCTCGATGCGCTGCAGCCGCACGTGCAGGCGCTCAGCGCGTGCGCGCGGGCACTGGCGCAACTCGACGCACTGGCCGCCCTGGCAGAGCGCGCCACGAGCCTCAGCTGGTGCCGCCCGCAGTTTGTTCGCGAACCGTGCATCGACATCGTTGCCGGCCGTCACCCGGTCGTCGAAGGCCGACTGCTGGAGACGGGCGCGGGCAACTTCATTGCGAATCACTGCAGGCTCGACGCGCGGCGCAAGATGCAAGTCATCACCGGGCCGAACATGGGCGGGAAAAGCACTTACATGCGCCAGGTTGCGCTGATCGTGTTGCTCGCGGCGATCGGCTCGTTCGTTCCTGCGGATGAATGCCGCCTCGGGCCCATCGACGCGATCCACACGCGCATCGGCTCGGCAGATGACCTGGCGAACGCGCAATCCACGTTCATGCTCGAGATGACAGAGGCCGCTGCGATCCTGCACCACGCCACCGAACATTCCCTCGTACTGATGGACGAAATTGGGCGCGGCACGTCGACTTTCGACGGCCTGGCGCTGGCCGGCGCGATCGCCAGCCACTTGCACGAACGCAATCGCTCCTTCACGCTGTTCGCGACGCACTATTTCGAGCTCACCGAATTCCCGGCGAAACACGATCGCGCCGTCAACGTGCACGTGTCGGCGACGGAAAGCGGTGAGACGATCGTGTTCCTCCATGAAATCCAGCCCGGCCCGGCAAGCCGCAGTTATGGCGTTCAAGTCGCGCGCCTTGCCGGAATGCCCGGCATCCTGGTGCGCCAGGCGCGCGCAACCCTCGAAGCCCTGGAAGCGCAGCGGGCGCAGGGCCAGGCGCAAATCGATCTGTTCGCCGCGCCGGCGCCGGCGGTTCAAGCGCAGCGCAGCGCCGTCGAACTTGCGCTCGCGGCGGTTGAGCCCGATTCGTTGACGCCCAAGCAGGCGCTGGAGGCGCTGTACCGTCTGCGGGAGTTGCTGGAGAAGCCAGCGTGACTGGGGCGCCGGGTGCGCAAGGGACGCCTCGGCCCGAGCGCACGATGGTCTTCGCCCACGCCAATGGCTTTCCTGCCGGCACGTATGCACGCCTGTTTGCCCACTGGCGCGAAGCCGGCTGGCGCGTCGTGGCCTTGCCCAAATTCGGCCACGACCCGCGTTATCCGGTGACGAGCAACTGGCCGCACCTGCGGGATCAATTGCTGCACTTCATCGACAGCGAATCGGCAACGCCGGCGTATCTCGTCGGTCATTCGCTGGGCGGCTATCTCAGCGTGCTCGCCGCAGCACGCCGTCCGCAGGGGGTGCTGGGGATCGTGCTGCTTGATTCGCCTTTGCTGCCGACCTGGATGGCGCGCACCGTGCAGTTCGCCAAGGCGTTGCGCATCGGCGAGCGCTTCTCGCCCGGCCATGTGTCCAAGCGCCGACGCGAGGTTTGGCCCAGCGTCGCCGCGGCGCGCACGCACTTTGCGGCGAAGAGCGCATTTGCGCGCTGGGCCCCGGGCGTGCTTGACGACTACCTGGCTTGCGGCCTCGAAGATTGCCCCCAAGGGCAACACCTCAGCTTTTCACGCCAAATCGAGACCACCATCTACAACACCTTGCCGCATCATCTGTCGCGCCTGCTGCGCACCCATCCGCTGCGCTGCCCGGTCGCTTTTGTCGGCGGAACCGAATCGGCCGAACTCGAGCGCGTCGGTATTCGTGTGGTGAAGCGGATCACGCACTCGCGCATCACGATGCTTCCGGGCACGCACCTTTTCCCGCTCGAACAACCGCAAGCCGCAGCGCAAGCGGTGCTGCATTGGTTGGTCGAATTTGAAACGGCGCGAGCCGAAGCGCCGGACCGCCCAACCCCCCTCCTATAATCGCGCTTTCCCACCCCAGCGTTTGTGAAATTGCGCCCCCAGGCCGACGCTTTGCGTCGTCCGCCCCGGAGGGGGTCAAGGACCTCGGGGCGGCCCTTCGGTTCCTTGCACGAGCGTTGCACACAATGACCAAGTTCGTCTTTGTCACCGGCGGTGTGGTGTCCTCGTTGGGCAAGGGCATCGCGTCGGCGTCCCTCGCGGCGATCCTCGAATCGCGCGGCCTCAAAGTCACCTTGATCAAGCTGGATCCGTACCTGAACGTCGACCCGGGAACGATGTCGCCGTTTCAGCACGGCGAAGTCTTCGTCACGGAAGACGGCGCGGAGACGGATCTGGATCTGGGCCACTACGAGCGCTACATCACGACGCGAATGCGCCGCGCGAACAACTTCACGACCGGGCAAATCTACAAGAGCGTCCTCGAAAAAGAACGCCGCGGCGACTACCTGGGCAAGACGGTGCAGGTGATTCCGCACGTCACCAACGAAATTCAAGACTTCATTCGTCGCGGCGCGGGCATCAACCCGAATCGCAGCGAAGAAGCGCCGTCGCGCGGCGAGCGCGGCATGGACGTGGCGATCGTCGAAGTCGGCGGCACGGTGGGCGACATCGAGTCGCTGCCCTTCCTCGAGGCGGTGCGCCAGATGAGCCTGAAGATGGGGCCAACGAATGCCGCCTTTCTGCACCTCACGCTCGTGCCGTGGATCGCCGCGGCGGGCGAACTCAAGACCAAGCCGACCCAGCACAGCGTGCAAAAGCTTCGCGAAATCGGCATCATGCCCGACGCGCTGCTGTGTCGCGCCGACCGCCCGATTCCCGACGACGAGCGCGCGAAGATTTCGCTGTTCGCCAACGTTCCCGAGTTCGGCGTGATCTCGGTGTGGGACGCTGACACGATTTACAAGGTGCCGCGCATGCTGCACTCGCAGGGCCTGGACGAACTCGTCTGCGCGAAACTGCACTTGCACACCAAGCCGGCGAACCTGTCGCGCTGGGACAAGCTTGTCGATGAAGTCGAGCACCCGAAGTTCGACGTGACGATTGCGATGTGCGGCAAATACGTCGACCTCTCGGATTCATACAAGTCGCTCAACGAAGCGCTGCGCCACGCCGGAATTCACAACCATGCGCGGGTGAAAATTGAATACGTCGATTCGGAAGACTTGAACGCCGGCAACGTGGCGAACCTGGGCCGCTTCGACGCTGTCCTCGTTCCCGGCGGCTTCGGTAAACGCGGCGTGGAAGGCAAGATTCTCGCGGCGCAGTACGCACGCGAACAAAAACTCCCCTACCTCGGCATTTGCCTGGGCATGCAAGTCGCGACCATCGAGTACGCCCGCCACAAGGCGGGCCTCAGCGGCGCAAACAGCACCGAGTTCGACCCCGACACGAAACACCCGGTGATCGCACTCATCGAAGAGTGGCAAGACGCCGACGGCACGGTGCAAAAACGCAGCGTGTCTTCCGACCTGGGCGGCACGATGCGTCTGGGCGCACAGGCGTCGGACGTGGAACCGGGCACGCTCGCGCATGAAATTTATGGCGCCGTCGTGAACGAACGCCATCGGCACCGCTTCGAAGCCAACGTCAACTACTTGCAACGCCTCACCGACGCCGGCCTGGTGATCTCCGCGCTGACGCAGCGCGAGAAACTCACCGAAATCATCGAGCTGCCGCGCAGCGTGCACCCCTGGTTCATGGGCGTGCAGTTCCATCCCGAGTTCAAGTCCACACCGTGGGACGGGCATCCGCTGTTCAAGTCGTTCATCGAGGCGGCGCTGCGGCATCAGGCGGAACGCGTCGAGAGGGTGGCAGCTTGATCGCTCGCTCAGGGACAACCCGCCAATGAAGCTTTGCGGCTTTGAAGTCGGGCTGGACCGGCCCTTCTTCCTCATCGCCGGCCCGTGCGTCATCGAGTCCGAACAGTTACAGATGGACGTCGCCGGGCAGCTGAAGGACGTTACGCGCGCGCTCGGCATTCCGTTCATCTTCAAGTCGAGCTTCGACAAGGCAAACCGCTCCAGCGGCACCACATTTCGCGGGCCTGGTATCGACAAGGGCCTGGCGATCCTGGCCAAGGTGAAGCGCGAACTGCACGTACCGGTGCTGACCGATGTGCACAGCGAAGAGCAGATCGCCACTGTGGCCGGCGTCGTCGACGTTTTGCAAACCCCCGCGTTCCTGTGCCGTCAGACCGACTTCATCCACGCGGTGGCGCAATCGGGCAAACCGGTGAACATCAAGAAGGGCCAGTTCCTGAGCCCGCACGACATGCAGAACGTGATCGCCAAGGCGCGCGCTGCGGCGCGAGCGAAGGGCTTGCCAGAGGACAACTTCATGGCGTGCGAGCGCGGCGCAAGCTTTGGCTACAACAACCTCGTCTCCGACATGCGCAGCCTGGCGATCATGCGCGAGACCGGCGCACCCGTTGTCTTTGACGCGACGCACTCGGTGCAATTGCCGGGCGGCCAAGGAACGAGCTCAGGCGGGCAGCGCGAATTCGTTCCCGTGTTGGCTCGCGCCGCCGTCGCCGTGGGGATATCGGGACTGTTCATGGAAACTCATCCGGACCCAGCCAAGGCCTTGAGCGACGGGCCCAACGCCGTACCGCTGAAACACATGCGTGCGCTGCTCGAACAGTTGCTCGCGTTGGACCGCGTGGTCAAGAGCCAGCCCATGCTCGAGAACGACTTTTCTTGTTGAACGATTGCTGAACAACCGACCTGGAGAAAATCAGTGAGCAGTGGCTACATCATCTCGAACGTGCGCGTCACGAACCCGCAGCAATACGAGGAATACAAAAAGCTCTCGTCGGCGGCGATGCTGGCCCACGGCGCGCAAGTGTGCGTGCGCGGCGGCGCTTCGGAAGTGCTGGAGGGGGATTGGGAACCCGACCGGATCGTCGTGCTGAAATTTCCCTCGGTCGAAAAAGCCAGGGCCTTCTACGCCTCTACCGAATATGGCAAGGCGCGAGCCGCCCGCAAGGGTGCCGCAGTCATGCGCATGGTCGTCGTCGAAGGCATTTGAGCGACACTTTCCAAGAATTGAATTGAAGGACCCTGCATGAGCGCAATCGTAGACATCGTCGGCCGCGAAATTCTCGACAGCCGTGGCAACCCCACCGTCGAATGCGATGTGCTGCTGGAATCCGGGACGATGGGCCGCGCGGCCGTGCCTTCGGGCGCGTCCACCGGCTCGCGCGAAGCGATCGAGCTGCGCGACGGCGACACCGCGCGCTACGGCGGCAAGGGCGTGCTCAAGGCCGTGGAGCACATCAACTCCGAGATGTCGGAAGCCGTGATGGGGCTTGACGCGAGCGAGCAGGCGTTTCTGGACCGCACGCTGATCGACCTGGACGGCACCGACAATAAGAGCCGCCTGGGCGCGAACGCGACGCTCGCGGTGAGCATGGCGGTGGCGCGCGCCGCGGCGGAAGAATCCGGCCTGCCGCTTTACCGTTACTTCGGCGGCTCGGGCGCAATGCAAATGCCCGTGCCGATGATGAACGTGATCAACGGCGGCGCGCACGCGAACAATACGCTGGATCTGCAAGAGCTGATGATCATTCCCGTAGGCGCGCCGAGTTTTCGGGAAGCGTTGCGCTACGGCGCCGAAGTGTTCCAGGCGCTGAAGAAGATCATCGACGCCCGAGGCATGAGTACGGCGGTGGGCGATGAGGGTGGGTTCGCGCCGAGCGTGGCAAGCCATGAAGCGGCGATCCAGCTGATCCTCGAGGCGATCGACAAGGCCGGCTACACGGCAGGCACACAAATCGCCATTGGTCTGGACTGCGCGGCGAGCGAGTTCTACAAGGACGGGAAGTACTGCATCGACGAGAACGGCAAGCTCGAACTCAGCGCTCCCGCCTGGACCGATATCCTTGCGACCTGGGTCGACAAGTACCCCATCATCAGCATCGAAGACGGCATGCACGAGGGCGACTGGGACGGCTGGAAGCACCTCACGGAACGCCTGGGCTCGAAAGTGCAACTCGTCGGCGACGACTTGTTCGTCACCAACACGAAGATTTTCCGCGACGGCATCGAGAAGAAGATCGCGAACTCGATCCTCATCAAGATCAACCAGATCGGCACGCTCACCGAAACCTTCGCCGCAATCGAAATGGCCAAACGCGCGAACTACACGGCAGTCATCAGCCACCGCTCGGGCGAAACCGAAGACTCGACGATTGCGGACATCGCCGTGGGAACCAACGCCGGGCAGATCAAGACCGGGTCGCTGAGCCGCAGCGACCGCATGGCCAAGTACAACCAGTTGCTGCGCATTGAAGAAGACCTGGGTGAAGTCGCCAGCTACCCGGGCCGCGCGGCGTTTTACTCGTTGCGCTGAGCGGAAATGAGTTGCTGAATCACCGCCTGCCATGCGCTTGCTGACCACCGCCTTGGCCGCCCTGCTGCTGCTCGTGCACGCCGAACTCTGGTTCGGCAAGTCGGGGGTTCCGCGCACGCGCGAACTCGGCACCAAGTTGCGCGAGCAGCAAGCAGCGAACGACCTTACGCGGGCGCGCAACGTGCAACTTCAAGCCGAGGTGCGCGACTTGAAAGAAGGCCTGGAGATGGTCGAAGAAAAGGCGCGCTTCGAACTCGGCATGTTGAAGCCCGACGAAATCCTGGTGCAGCTCAGCGTTCCCCGGCGCTGAGGTGCAACGCCTTCAATCCGCCGTTCCCGGCTTGCGCCGGGATCAAGTCGCCTTCTCGTGACCGCCCTTCTGCAACTGCTCCAGCCCCTGTTCGGCGAAGCCTTCACGTTGTGGGGCGCGCCCGTCACGCGCCTGGAACTCGTCGCTTTCGCCCTCGCCTTGGCGATGGTGGCGTGCAACATTCGCGTCAACCCCTGGGGCTGGCCGCTGGCAATCGTCAGCTCGTTGCTTTACTTCGGCCTGTTCTGGAACAGCTTGCTCTACGGCGACGCGAGCCTGCAGATCTTCTTTGCGGCGATTGCTGCATGGGGCTGGTGGCAGTGGTTGCGCGGCACGCAAGGCGACGGCAGCAAGCTGGCGGTGCGCAAACTGGGCACGCGCGGCCGTTGCATCGCGCTCATCGCTTTGGCCATCGCGTGGCCGGCGACGGGGGCGTTTCTCGCCAGCGCCACCGACACCGACGTTCCCTGGTGGGACGCTTTCCCCACCGCCGCGAGCGTCATCGGCCAGTGGCTTCTGGCGCGCAAATACGTCGAGAACTGGCCGACGTGGCTGGTCGTGAATGTCGTCAGCGTCGCGCTGTTTGCCTACAAGGGCTTATGGCTGACGGTGCTGCTCTACGCCATCTTCATCGTTCTGTCAGTCGTCGGCTGGCGCGCCTGGATGAAGCTTGTCGCGGAAGGCTCACCCGCAGCCGCATGATGCAAGGCAGCGGCGCGCCGGCAAACGCCTACCTGCCTGCGCGCAAGCCCTGTGGGCGCGGCGCCAGCGCGGACAGCGCCACGCTGCTCGGTGCAACTCCCGCAGGCTCGGCGGCGGCGGCGCCGCTCGGCCCCGGCGGCGGGGCGCCGCCGGCTGCGCCAAAGTCCAGAGTGAAGCGCGGCAACCGCCACAACCCGTCAACCTGAACGGGCACGCTCACGCCTGCAAACGCAGCGAACTCCTGGGCGGCGCGGGTCACGCTCGCATCGAGGCGCAAGTCGATCGCCCCGCTGTCAAGCAGCAGCTCGCCGGCACCGACGGCGTGCAGCGTGGCGCTGTGGAGTTCGAGGCTCTGACCCGCCGCGCGCCCTTCGCTCAGTTCGAAGCGTGCCTTCATTTCATTGAACGGCGTCGTCGAGCCTGCGTTGAACTCGGATTTCCGGGCACTGCCCGGCTTGCCCAGTTCGCCGCGTCCTTCGAGCAAGGCGGCGCGCAAGTCGATGCCGGCGAGCTTGCCCGCGCGCGCGGTCAACGAAACCGACCCGACGACGCCAGCGCGCAAGGTGGCGA
>JBEBHW010000724.1:0-2354 GCA_040081145.1 Burkholderiaceae bacterium | reverse complement strand
CTCGGCGCGGGCCACAAATCCCGGCAGGCGGCCTATCGTGCGCTGTTCCTCAGCGAACTGGACGCACCCGCCATCGACGACATCCGGCTGGCGCTCAACCAGAGCCAGCCGTTGGGCCATTCGCGCTTTCTGGCGAAGGTTGAAAAAGTGGCCGGCGAGCGGCGCGAACCGCGCCCGCGCGGGCGCCCACGTACACGTAACACGGAGCTTGATGCCCCGGCCGGGCAAGGAAGGCTCGATGTCTAGGAAATTCGTAGGAAGTTCGAGCCTGGCCCCTTAAAGGAGGTTTGATTGATGCAGCAGGACGACTTCACGATCCGCACCATGAGCCTGTCCGAGCTTGGCCTGGCGCTGGACTGGGCCGCGGCCGAAGGCTGGAACCCTGGCGTGCACGACGCAGAGTGTTTTTACGCTGCCGATCCGCAGGGCTTCCTGATCGGCTTGCTGGGCGAGCAGCCGGTGGCGGTGATTTCAGTCGTGAAGTACGGCAGCGCCTTTGGCTTTCTCGGCCTGTACATCGTCAAGCCGGAGTTCCGTGGCCAGGGCCATGGCTTGCGTCTGTGGAACGCCGGCATGGCGCGCTTGGCGGGGGGCTGCGTCGGCCTGGATGGGGTTGTGGCGCAGCAGGCGAATTACCAGCGCTCGGGTTTTGAGCTCGCTTACCGCAATGTGCGCTACCAGGGGCAGGCGAGTGGCGTCGGCGCGCCGGATGCCGCTGTCGTGCCCCTCGCATCGGTGTCGCTCAAAGCTTTGTGCACCTATGACGAAGCGGTGTTCGCTGCGCCGCGCGTCGCCTTTCTCCAGGCCTGGGTCGAACAAGGCGACGCCTGCGCGCTGGGG
Organism: Burkholderiaceae bacterium; assembly: GCA_040081145.1. Classification (GTDB taxonomy): domain Bacteria; phylum Pseudomonadota; class Gammaproteobacteria; order Burkholderiales; family Burkholderiaceae_C; genus JAEMQF01. The sequence continues at coordinate 1,514 of JBEBHW010000724.1, read as the reverse complement.
GTGCTGCGCGACGGCGGACTGGTCGGCTACGGCGTGCTTCGCCGCTGCCGCGTGGGCAGCAAGATCGGGCCCTTGTTTGCTGATGACGCTGACACGGCCGAGCGCCTTTTCAATGCGCTGAGTGCACACGCGACGCCGCACTCGCCCCTGTTCATCGACGTCCCCGAGAAGAATACGGCTGCGCTCGCGCTGGTGCGGCGCCACAGCATGGTCGCCGGGTTTGAAACCGCGCGCATGTATGCCGGTGCCAGCCCTCCGCAGCCCATCGAGCGGGTGTTCGGCCTGACGAGTTTCGAACTCGGTTGATGCGTGCACACCAGCAAAGTGCCGGCGCGCGCTGCAGGCCGTGCGGCGGCCCGCATGAGTCCGGCGACATAATTTGCCATTCCACTCCGAGCGGACGGGTCCCCATTGGCTGCATTTGATCTCGTGATTCGCAACGGCACCGTTGCGACGGACGTCGAAACAATGCATTGCGACATCGGCATCGTCGGCGAAAAGATCGTCGCGCTAGAAAAGGGCCTCCCCGCGGGCGCACGCGACATCGACGCCGCCGGCCGCTACGTGCTGCCGGGCGGCATCGACAGCCATTGCCACATCGAGCAGGTCTCGGGCATGGGCATCATGTCGGCCGACGATTTCTACAGCGGCACCGTCTCTGCGGCATTCGGCGGCACGACGACCATCATTCCGTTTGCGGCGCAGCACCGCGGCACGTCGGTCACGACCACCATCGCCGACTACCATGAGCGCGCCCGCAGCAAGGCCGTCATCGACTACGGCTTTCACCTGATCATCGGCGAGCCGACCGACAAGGTCCTGAACGAAGAGCTTCCCGCGGCTATCCAAGGCGGGATCACGTCGTTCAAGGTCTACATGACTTATCCGAGCTGGCGGCTTGAGGACTATCAGCTTCTCGAAGTCCTGAGCGTCGCCGACCGCGAAGGCGCGCTCGTGATGGTGCACGCCGAGAACGACGACATGATCCGCTGGATCGCGACGCGCCTCATCGAGCGCGGCCATGGCGCGCCCAAGTTTCACGGTGCCGCACACGACGCACTCGCCGAGGCCGAGGCGACGAACCGCATCATCATGTTGTCGCGTTTGCTCGGCGCGCCGGTGCTCATCGTGCACGTGTCGACCCCTGAAGCGACGAATACGATTCGGGCCGCGCAGACCCTGGGCGCGCGAATCTTTGCCGAGACCTGCCCGCACTACCTGGTGCTCACCGCCGAAGACATGGACCGCCCCGGCGTCGAGGGCGCCAAGTGGTGCTGCAGCCCGCCGCTGCGGAACAAGGCGGCGCAGGAGGCGATCTGGGCGGGGCTTGCGAATGGCACTTTCCAGGTCTGTTCATCGGACCACGCGCCGTACCGGTTCGACGAAACCGGCAAGATCCCGCGCGGCGAGCAGACAACGTTCAAGGAAATGGCGAACGGCCTGCCCGGCATCGAGATGCGCCTGCCGATTCTCTTCTCCGAAGGCGTGCTGAAAGGTCGGCTCGACATCCACCG
>JBEBHW010000723.1:0-2356 GCA_040081145.1 Burkholderiaceae bacterium | reverse complement strand
CTCGCCGTCGTCGTCTCGGTGAACTCGGCGCGGCCGCTCAAACCGCGCGTGCTCGTGCACGACGCCAAAGTGCCTCGCGACGAGGCGCTCGTCATCGACATCGGCGAGCACGCAGGCCTGGGGATTCGGCGCAGCGTCAAGCCGCAGCAACTGCCGGTGCCGGCGCTTCACTACCTCGCGCCGCGCCAACGCGTCGCGTACTACTTCGAGCCGGTGACCACCGTTTAGAGCGCACGCCCTGCCGCCGGCCCCGTCGGGGGCGTCGCGAAGTGGCTTGGCGGGGCGGCGGGTCGGTGGCGCCGCTGACGACGCGGCACAATCGAGCCCCTGCGCCTGCGCGGCATCCGCGGCCCCGGCCGTCTCGACCATGCTCTACAAATTCAAGTCCAAAGCGGCCGGCGACGTGATCATGCTTGGGCCCAACGGCGACCAGGTGCTGCGCATCGTCGGCAAGGAGCCTGCGGACAAAGGCATTCTTGAAGCCGCCGATTTGGGCGCGGCGATCGCCGCGCTCGAAGCCGCCGTGACCGCCGACGAACTCGCGGCGCAAAGCGACGACGCGTCAGCTCGCGCCGCCCCGCGCGAGCGCGTCAGCTTGCGGCAACGCGCCTGGCCGCTCGTCGAGATGATGAAACGCGCGCAGCGCGCCGGCCAGCCCATCGTCTGGGGTGTTTGACGTGACCCTGGAGACGACGCGCATCGTCGCGATTCGCCATGGCGAAACCGAATGGAACCGCGAGACGCGAATGCAAGGCCAGCTCGACATCGGCCTCAGCGATTGGGGTCGGCACCAGGCGCAGTGCCTGGCGCTGGCGCTTGGCGATGAATCTTTCGACGCGATCTACTCCAGCGATTTGCTGCGTGCGCTGCAAACCGCGCAGGCGCTCGCCGGATTGTCCTCGAACCGGATCGTCACCGATGCCGGTTTGCGCGAGCGCTGCTTCGGCATCTTCGAAGGCCTCACCTATCGCGAAGTTCAGGTGCGCTGGCCCGATCAGGCGGTACGCTGGCACGCGCGCGACGCCGACTACGGCCCGCAAGGCGGCGAAACCCTGCGCGACTTCGACGCACGCTGCATGCACACGCTGACGCGCCTGGCCGCCGCGCACCCGGGCGAGCACGTCGCGATCGTCACGCACGGCGGCGTGCTCGACTGCCTGTACCGCGCCGCGGCGCGCATCGGCTTGCAGGCCGAACGCTCCTGGGACCTGGGCAACGCGAGCATCAACCGTTTGCTGCACACGCATCAGGGCTTCACCCTGGTGGGCTGGAGCGACACGGCGCATCTGCACGGTGGCGTGCGCGACGACGCCGATTCGTCGCGCGCCGGCCGCAGCGCCCTCATCGTCGAGCCAGGCCCGGCATGACGTCGGCGCAAGTCATCGTCTTGGCCACGCCGGTGTTCCTGGCCTTGATCGCGCTCGAGTTCTGGGTCGGCGTGCGCCGCGGCCGCAACACGTACCGCCTGAACGACGCGCTGTCCAGCATCGGCCTGGGCATCATGAGCCAACTGATCGGCGTGTTCAGCGGCGTCGCGACGCTGGGCATTTACAGCATGGTGTGGGGCGCGCTCGCGTGGCGGCCCTGGCCCGTCGATGCGCTGTGGACCTGGCTCGTCGCGCTGCTGCTTTACGACTTGTGCTACTACTGGAAACACCGCTTCGGCCACACCGTCGCATTGCTCTGGGCGGCACACGTCGTGCACCACCAGAGCGAGGACTACAACTTGTCGACCGCGCTGCGCCAGACCAGCAGCGACTGGCTGCTCGGCTGGCTGTTCTACCTCCCGCTTGCCGTGCTTGGCGTGCCGCCGCTCGTCTTCGCCACGGTGGCGTTGATCGACCTGCTCTACCAGTACTGGGTGCACACGCAGCAGATCGGCAAGCTCGGCTGGTTTGACCGCTGGTTCTGCTCGCCGAGCAACCACCGCGTGCACCACGCCGTGAACCAGCGCTACCTCGACAAGAACTACGGCGGCATCCTGATCGTCTGGGACCGGCTGTTCGGCAGTTTCGCCGAAGAAGACCCCGCCGAGCCCTGCGTCTACGGCACGCGCGCGCCGCTGCAAAGCTGGAACCCGCTGTGGGCGAACCTGCACACCTATCGCGACCTGCTCGCCGACGCGTGGCGCGCGCGCTCGCCTGCGGACAAGCTCAAGGTGTTCGCACTGCACCCCGGCTGGCGCCCGGCCGACGTGGCGCAGCGTTGGCCCCAGCCGGCGTTCGAGATTCGCCAGCTGCGCCGCTACGACCCGCCGCTGTCGCGCCGCGCGGCAAGCGTGGCGGCGCTGCTATTTGTGCTGGCGCTGATCGTCACGGCGCTGTTCCTCTGGCACGCGCACCACCTGAGCCTGGCG
>JBEBHW010000722.1:0-2362 GCA_040081145.1 Burkholderiaceae bacterium | reverse complement strand
GTGCCTCGGTGATCAAGGTCGAGCCTCCCGGCGGCGACGAAACCCGCCAGTTCGGCCCGCCGTTCGACGCCGCCGGGCAGGCCGCCTATTTCGGCGCGCTGAATCGCGGCAAGCGCTCGATCGGGCTGGACTTGTCGCGCCCCGGTGGGCGCGCCATCGTCGAGCGCCTGATTGCCGACGCCGACGTGCTGATCGAGAACTTCCTTCCAGGGACGATGGAAAAGTGGGGCCTGGGTTTTGAGAAAGTTCTCGCGCCGCGCCACCCGCGCCTTATCTATTGCGGCATCTCGGGCTTCGGCGCCGACGGGCCACTCGGCGGCCTGCCGGGTTACGACGCGGTGCTGCAAGCGATGTGCGGCGTGATGAGCATCAACGGCACGCCCGACTCGGGCCCGCTGCGCGTGGGCATTCCGGTGGTCGACTTCCTCACTGGCTACAACGCCATGGTCGGCGTGCTGCTCGCGCACGCGGCGCGGGAACGCAGTGGCCTCGGCCAGCGCGTCGAGGCGACGCTTTTCGACACCGGCCTGAGCATGCTGCTGCCGCACGCCGCGAACTGGATGGCGTCGGGCCAGACGCCGCAACGCCTGGGCAGCGCACACCCGAATATCTCGCCCTACGACCGCTACACGGCGAGCGACGGCGAATTGTTCCTCGGCGTCGTCAACGACGGCCAGTTCCAGCGCTTCTGCGCGTGCGTCGCGCGCCCCGACCTGGCGACCGACCCGCGCTTCACGAACAACCGCGGCCGCGTCGAGAACCGCGCCGCGCTGCGCGCACAAATCGAGGGCACGCTGGCCGCCTACAAAGTCGCCGAGCTGTGCGATCAGCTTATGCGCAAAGGAATTCCCGCCGGCGCAGTGAACAGCGTGCCGCAGGCGTTTGCCCAGGCACACACAGCGCATCGCGCGATGGCGCTGGATCACGACGGGCATCGGTCGCTCGGGATTCCGGTCAAACTCTCGGCGAACCCCGGCAGGCCCGGAAGCAAGCCGCCGCTGTTCAGCGAACACGCTGACGAGATCTTGACCGAGCTGGGCTACAGCCGCACCCAGATCGACGTGCTGCGCGGCGAAGGCATGGTGCTTTCCGGCGCGGCAAAAAGCCCCGGAGCCGCGTCGTGAACGCCACCCGAACGATCATCCCATTGCACGTCGATCGCGAGCGCTCCCTGTTCAAGGTGCCGCGCCAATCCTTCGTCGACATGGCCGTGTTCGACGCCGAACGAGAGGCCATCTTCAACCGTTGCTGGCTCTACCTGGGGCACGTGTCCGAAGTCGCCAAGCCGGGGCAGTTCGTGACGCGCAGCGTCGCCGGGCGCAACCTGATCTTCAACCGCGACGCCGACGGGCGGGTCAACGCCCTCATGAACACCTGCCCGCACCGCGGCGCAACGGTGTGCCGCGAGCGCGCCGGCAACGCCAAGTCGTTCCAATGTTTCTATCACGGCTGGGTGTTCGGCGCGGACGGCGCGTTGAAGAGCCAGCCCGGCCAGGAGTCGTATTGCGAAGGCTTCAATCACGACGGCAGCGCCAACCTGGTGCCGGCGCCGCGGCTGGCGGAGTACCGCGGATTTCACTTCGTCGCCTTCAACAAGACGATCGTCGACCTGCCCACCTACCTGGGCAACGCGCGTGAGTACCTGGACATCGTCGCCGACCACGCCGAAGGTGGCATGGCGATCCTGGGCGGCACGCAGGAATACAGCATCCGCGCGAACTGGAAGTTGCTCGTCGAGAACAGCATCGACGGCTACCACGCGGCGACGACGCACGCGAGTTACCTCGACTACCTGAAAGGCACTGCCGGTACGCTGGCCGCCGTGCCGCTGAGCGGCGTCGGCCGCGACCTGGGCAATGGCCACGGCGTCGTCGAATACGCGGCACCGTGGGGCCGGCCGATCGGCCAGTGGATTCCGGCGTGGGGCGAAGAAGGCAAGGCCGATGTCGCAGAGCGCGTCGCCAGCCTGACGCAGCGCTTCGGGCCAGAGCGCGCGCAGCGCATCGCCTTGAAAAACCGCAACCTGCTGGTGTTTCCGAACCTGGTCGTGAACGACATCATGGCGATCACGGTGCGCACTTTCTACCCGCTGGCGCCCGACAACATGCACGTCAATGCCTGGACGCTCGCACCTTCGACTGAAGGCGCCTGGTCGCGCAAGGCGCGGCTGGAGAACTTTCTCGAGTTCCTCGGCCCCGGCGGCTTTGCCACGCCCGACGACGTGGAGGCGCTTCAGCTGTGCCAGCGCGGCTACGAGAACTCGGGCGAAGCGGCGTGGAACGACATGTCCAGGGGCATGACCAAGGCGCAGCCGTCGTATGACGACGAAGCGCAGATCCGCGGATTCTGGACCGAATGGCAG
>JBEBHW010000721.1:0-2366 GCA_040081145.1 Burkholderiaceae bacterium | reverse complement strand
GCGCGAACGCGTTCACGTCCGCACTGTCGAGCACGGTGAAGGTCCACTGCAGATGGGCGCGGTGCGACTGCTTCGCCAGGCGCTGGCCGAGCTCGCTGACGTAAGCCTGCAGCTTCGGGTTCGCGAGCGGCCCGCCGAACTCCTTCATCACCTCCTCGTGCGCCTTTTTGCCCTCGGCGATCTCGCTCGCCTCGTCCATGACGCTGCGCTCGGTCTTGCCGGTGACGGGGTTGACTACATTCGTGCCGCAAGCTGCCGTGAGCAGAGCGACTGCGACGAGAAGACTCAACAAACGCATGGATGCCACCTCCTGACAGGAATGCGTGAATGCGTCAGCGTCAGCGCCTGCCTTGCGGCAGCTGATTCGCGCATTCGAGCAGCGAATCATCGCGCATCCGCTGGGGCGGCTATCTGAGGCTGCGGCGGTGGCTGCGCTTGGGGCTGACAAGCTTCCGGTCACCGCGCTCGAGCCGGCGCGACAATGCGCGACTTTCCAACTGCCAGTGAAGGCCCCCCATGCTGAAGTTCTACTACTCGCTCGCGCCCAATCCGATGAAGGTCGCGCTGTTCCTCGAAGAAGCCGGCCTGCCTTACGAGGCGATTGCGGTGGACACGCGCAAGGGCGAGCAGCACGCGCCCGGATTCACCGCGCTGAACCCGAACGCCAAGGTGCCGGTGATCGTCGACGGCGCGGTCACGGTGTTCGACAGCAACGCGATCCTCCTGTACCTGGCAGACAAGACCGGCAAGTTCCTTCCCCCAGCCGCCGACCGCGGGCCGATGCTCTCGTGGCTCATGTTCGTCGCCTCGGGAATCGGGCCCTTCACTGGCCAGTGCGTGCACTTCAAGCACTACGCGCCCGAGCCGATCCCGTACGCCGTCAACCGTTACGACTTTGAAGCCTGGCGGCACTGGAAGATCCTGAACACGCACCTGGCCAATCGGCCGTGGATGCTGGGCGAGCGCTACACGTTGCTCGACATGGCGGTGTGGGGCTGGGCCCGCGCCGTCGCCTTTGCGCTGGGCGCCGACGCGTGGGAGCAGCTGCCGCACGTGAAGCGGCTGTTCGACGCGGTGAACGCTCGCCCGGCAGCGCAGCGCGCCGCCGGATTGAAAGACCGCCACGCCTTCAAGACCGAAATGGACGACGAAGCGCGGCGCGCGATGTTCCCGCAGAACGAACGGCTGAAAGCCTGATCTGCGAACCGCCCCGGCGCGACCCGCCGCCGCGCCTGTGGCGCTGCGTGGCGCGGCGGGGCGACCTCGATCAAGGTCAAGCCCTCGCGGCAAGTGCCGACACACCTTCTGCGAGGGTTCTGCTCCCCGGACCGTGAGGTGATTGGCGCTACGATGGGCCCCTGCCCGCTTTCTGGAGGAGACCCCATGATATTCACGCCTGTTCGCCGCCACCTAGCGATCGCGTTGCCACTGCTGGTCAGTGTCTCGGTTCTGGCGCCGCTGCACGCTTCCGCCAAGACCCTCGTCTACTGCTCCGAAGGCTCGCCGGAGAACTTCACGCCGGCGCTCAATACCACCGGCACGAGCTTCGACGCCGCGCGGCCGATCTACGACAAGCTGACGCAGTTCCAGCGCGGCTCCACCGTCGTCGAGCCGGGCTTGGCGCAGAGCTGGACCGTGTCGCCCGACGGCAAGGTGTTCACGTTCAAGCTGCGCGGTGGCGTCAAGTTCCACTCCGGCGTCAACAACTTCAGGCCGACTCGCGACTTCAACGCCGACGACGTGCTGTTCTCGTTCGAGCGCCAGTGGAAAGCCGATCACCCCTACGCCAAGGTGTCGGGCGGCAAGTACGACTACTTTGCCGACATGGGCCTGCCCGACGACGTGGAGGCGATCGAAAAAGTCGATGCGCTCACGGTGCGCTTCAAACTCAAGCGCGCCAACGTGACGATGCTCGCGAACCTGGCGATGGACTTTGCGAGCATCCATTCGGCCGAGTACGCCGACATGCTCTCCAAGGCGAACAAGAAGGAACAGCTCGACCAGTTGCCGGTGGGCACGGGGCCGTTCTCTTTCGTCGCGTACCAGAAAGACGCGGTGATCCGCTTCAAGGCGAACCCCGGCTACTGGGGTGAGAAGGCCTTGGTCGACGACCTCGTCTACGCGATCACGCCCGACCCGACGGCGCGCTACTCCAAGCTCAAGGCCGGCGAGTGCCACTTCGTCATCGCGCCGCGCCCGGCCGACTTGCCCGAGATGCAGAAAGATCCGTCGCTGAAAATCATCAACCAGCCGGGCCTGAACATCGCCTACTGGGCGTTCAACACGCAAAAGCCGCCGTTCGACAAGAAGGAAGTGCGTCAGGCGCTGAGCATGGCGATCGACAAGGCGGCGATCATTCGCGACGT
>JBEBHW010000066.1:0-10608 GCA_040081145.1 Burkholderiaceae bacterium | reverse complement strand
AGCGCTCAGCCTTGCAGGCCGCGCTCCGGGCTTGCGGGCCCGAAGCTCTTCGGCAGCCTCTCGCGAGCCCGCAGGAGCTCGCTCGGCGCAGCCTCATCGACGGCGCAGGAAGTGAATGAACTCGTCGCCTTGCGTCGATTGTTCAACCAGCTCATTGCCGGTCTGGCGCGCGAAAGCCTGAAAGTCCCGCACCGAGCCGGGGTCGGTGGCGACCACTTTCAACACCTGCCCGCTGGTCAACTCCGACAACGCCTTCTTCGCCTTCAGAATCGGCAAAGGGCAGTTCAAGCCACGGGTATCGAGTTCTTTCTGGGCGTGCATGTCGCTTCCTGTTAGGCGGCGGATTCTAGGACGAAGCGCGGCCTCAGGCGGGGAAGACACCCGTCGACAAGTAACGATCGCCGCGATCGCAAACGACAAAGACGATCGTCGCGTCTTTCAACGACGCGGCCAGCTGCAGTGCGACCCAACACGCGCCCGCCGCAGAGATGCCGGCGAACAGACCCTCTTCGCGGGCCAGGCGGCGCGCCATCTCCTCCGCGTCGAGCTGGCTGACGCCGATCGTCTCGTCGACCCATTGGGCGTCGTAGATTTTGGGCAGGTAGGCCTGCGGCCACTTGCGGATGCCGGGAATGCGCGAGCCTTCGAGAGGCTGCGCGCCGACCACACGGATCGCCGGGTTCTGCTCTTTCAGAAACCTGGACGTTCCGGTGATGGTTCCCGTCGTACCCATCGCGCTCACAAAGTGCGTGATCCGCCCAGTCGTGTCGCGCCAGACTTCCGGACCCGTCGTTTCATAGTGGATGCGCGGGTTGTCGGCGTTCGCAAACTGGTCGAGCACGACGCCCTTGCCTTCTTTTTGCATCTGCTCGGCCAGGTCGCGCGCGTACTCCATGCCTCCGGAACGCGGCGTAAGAATCAGCTCGGCGCCGAAGGCCTTCATCGTCTGCGCGCGCTCGACGCTCAAGTCCTCCGGCATGATCAGCAGCATCTTGTAGCCGCGGATCGCCGCCGCCATCGCCAGGGCGATGCCGGTGTTGCCCGAGGTCGCCTCGATCAGGACATCGCCGCGCTGGATGTCGCCGCGTTCCTCGGCACGCCGGATCATGCTGATTGCCGGCCGGTCCTTCACCGAGCCCGCCGGGTTGTTGCCCTCCAGCTTGCCGAGCAACACGTTGCCCCGCGCGTCGAAGTCACTGCCGGGAACGCGCACCAGGCGCACCAGCGGTGTGTTGCCGATGACGTCTTCGACGGTGTTGTAGCGGTTCATTTGTCGATTGTGGCAGGGCAAACGTGACCTTTCACCCGCGGCATGAATGCCCTGATCGGCGTCGCGAGCGGCGCAAGGTGCGTTCGTGAGGCGCAGTCCTTGCCCGAGCTTCGAATGCCTCGATCGGCGTCGCAAGCAGGCCAAGGTGCCTGGGAGGAGCGCAGCGCGCAGATTGGCCTGCGCAGCAGCCGAGCGAAGCATTCGTGGTGCCGGAGGCCGGAATCGAACCGGCATGGTGTTTCCACCGGCAGATTTTGAGTCTGCTGCGTCTACCAATTTCGCCACTCCGGCCGGAGCGGGCGCGTGGGCCGCGCCTTCGAAGGGTGCGGATTATGGCACGCACTTTCGTCTGCGAACCCGCCCGCGCCATCGCCTTGAGGCGGGATCTTCAGCAGGTCAATGCGCCGGCGCACGGTGCCGCGCATGCGAGCACGTAAACTGCGCAGCTTCGCCCTACCGGACTTGCGCATGCCGCCTCTTCCCCCCATCACTCAAGCGCTGCTTCTGGTCAACGTGGCGGCGTTTTGCATCGACATCTTTCTCGGCTCTTGGTTCACCCGGGCGTTCGCCTTGTGGCCGTTCAGCTCGGGCTTCTTGCCGTGGCAAGTGCTGTCGTACTCTTTCCTGCACGGCAGTTTCGGCCACTTGTTTTTCAACATGCTGGGCATCTGGATGTTCGGTGCCGAACTCGAGCGGGTCTGGGGTCCGAAGCGCTTCACGCACTTCTACTTCGCCAGCGTGCTCGCCGCTGCCGCAACCCAGTTGCTCGTGAATGCGCTCCTCGGCTCCGCCAACCCGACTGTGGGCGCGTCGGGCGGCCTGTTCGGCTTGTTGCTGGCCTACGGCATGATGTTCCCGAATCGCACCGTGATGCTGCTGATTCCGCCGATCCCGATGAAAGCCAAGGTCCTGGTGTTTGCCTACGGCGCGATTGAACTGGTGCTCGGCGTGCTCGATCCGCAAGGCGGTGTGGCGCACTTTGCGCACCTCGGCGGCATGCTCGGCGGCGTGCTGATGCTGCGCTACTGGCGCGGCCAGCCGCCTTTTGGGCGCCGTTGATCCAACTAATTCCTCGGCAGGCATCAAAAGTCGCCCGGGCATCTTTTCAATTCGCCTCAACTGCCGCATGCTCGCATGCGTGACTTTCGCGACTGGAGACGACCATGGATGCGATGGCAATTCGAGGCCTTGAATTGAACCCGGCCAGCCCCTCGCGCTGGTTCTCGCGTGCCGGCTTGGCGCTCGTGCTCGGCGCGTGCGCTGCAACGGGCTTCGCTCAGGCGCCTTCCGGCGCCGAAACTGCCGACCTCGATGCGCGCGTGCGTGCACTGCGCGCGGCGAACGCCGCCGTCGTGGGCGTCAAGACCATCGCCGTCGAAGACGCACGTTCCATCGAAACCCTCGGTCGAAAGCGCCAAGGCTCGGGTGTTGTGATCGACGCCGACGGCCTGATCTTGACGATCGGCTACCTGATTCTCGAAGCCGAACAGGTCGACCTCGTGCTCGAAGGCGAGCGCACCGTTCCGGCACGCGTCGTCGCCTACGACCTGGCGTCGGGCTTCGGTTTGCTGCAACCCCTGGCGCCGGTCAAGGTCGCGCCCGTCAAGTTGGGTGCGTCGGCCGAAGTGTCCAGCAGCGAGCCGCTGATGATCAGCAGCGGCGGCGAAGACGGCGGGCGCAGCTTGGCGCAGATGGTGTCGCGCCGCGCGTTTTCCGGCTACTGGGAGTACCACATCGACGGCGCCCTGTTCACCTCACCGCCGCGCAACGACCACAGCGGCGCAGGCCTGTTCAACGCCAAAGGCGAATTGCTGGGGATCGGCTCGCTCGTCGTAGGCAATGCGCTCGGGGACGACCAGCCGCGCACGCCGGGCAACATGTTCGTTCCAATCGACTTGCTCAAACCCATCCTCGGCGAAATGCGCCGCGAAGGCGCGTCGCGCAGCAGCTCGCGAGCCTGGCTCGGGATGAACTGCGTCGAGCAGGACGGCGACGTGAGGGTGATCCGCGTGAACCGCGACAGCCCGGCCGAAGACGCCGGCTTGTTGCCTGGCGACCGAATCTTGAGCATCGACGGCACCGCGGTAAATCAGCTCGAGACGCTTTACAAGACGCTCTGGCGAAACGCCGTGGAACGCGACGTCGTGCTGGAAATTCGCCGCGCGGGCCAGTTGCAGGCTGTCACGGTGCACAGCGTCGACCGGCGTCAGACCTTGAGCAGGCCCAAGGGAATCTGAGCAGCCCCTGGCCGGGGTACAAACACGGTGGACAGCTCGCCGCGGCGCGTCAAGCCAACAGGCCCTGGCGCACGGTAGGGTAGCGCAGGCGCAAGCGCAACTCGGTCTTCAGGCGCCGGTTCACGAGGCGCCTGGACTCGCCCATGAAACTCAACTGCATGGACGAGAAACTCGCATCGGCTTGCTCGCGCGTGATGCGCGGCGGCCGCGGCAGGCCGCACAGGTCGGCCGCGAGGTCGAAGTAGTCTCCCATCAACAGCTGCGTATCGTCGCTCGCGTTCACCGCGCGCTGCGGCTTGCCGCGGTATAGCGCGGCGACGCAGGCGCGTGCCAGGTCATCAGCGTGGATGTGGTTCGTGTACACGTCGTCCTGCGTGCGCAGGACCGGCGTGGCGCGCAGCAGGCGCTCGCGCGGGTGCCCGCCCGGCCTGTCTGCCGCATAGATGCCGGGAATGCGCAGAACGCTCACGCGCACCGCGAAGGCGCGGCTGAACCAGCGCAGGCGCGCTTCGGCGTCGACGCGGCGCTGCGCCCGCTCGGTGTGTGGCTGGAGTGGCCGAGTTTCGTCGATGCTCGCGCCTCCGCAATCGCCGTACACGCCGCTCGTGCTTGCGTAGACGATGCAGCGCAAACGGCTCCTGCGCGACAGCGCGTCGAGCAGATGCCGGGTGCGCGTATCGAGTGGGCCGCTCGATGGCGGCGGTGCCAAGTGCAGCAGCGCATCGGCGAGCCCCGCCAGGCGGCCCAGCGTCGTGGGGTCGTCGAGATCACCCACGACGGGCTGGATACCGGCCTGGCGAAGCACTGCGACGCGAGCCGGATCGGAAGTCAATGCAATCAGCCGCCAGCGCCCGCGCAATATCGCCGCCACCCTCATGCCGATGTCGCCGCAGCCCACGAGCAAAAGCGTCGGACGATTGAATCGAAGGGGTTTGGGGTGGTGAAGGGTCATGTCGCAGCGGGCACAATCGCGCCTCACTTTATCCTTTGCCACGCGCGATGACGTTCACGATCACGGTCCAGCCCAGCGGACGCACGTTTCAAACCGAAGCCGACGAGACGTTGCTCGGCGCTGCGATCCGCCAAGGCATCGGCCTGCCCTACGGCTGCCGCGACGGCGCGTGCGGCTCGTGCAAGAGCCGCCTCATCGAGGGCCGCGTCGTGCACGGCACGCACCAGCAAAAAGCCTTGAGTGCGGACGAAGAAAGCCGCGGCCTCGTGCTCACGTGCTGCGGCGTGGCGCAATGCGACGTCGTGCTGGAAGCGCGCATGGTCCCGGGCGCAGGCGAATTTCCAGTGAGAAAGATGCCGTGCCGCGTCATCAGCATCGCCAGGCCGGCCCCCGACGTGGCGCTGCTCTCGCTGCAACTGCCTGCCAACGACACACTGCGCTATCACGCCGGTCAGTACGTCGAGTTCATCTTGCGCGACGGCGCGCGGCGCAGCTATTCGATGGCCAACGCGCCGCACACGCAGACCGATCGCCCGGCCATCGAATTGCACGTGCGCCACATGCCGGGCGGAAAATTCACCGACCAGGTGTTCGGCGCGCTGAAAGAAAAAGACATTCTGCGCATCGAAGGGCCGTTCGGCAGCTTCTTCCTGCGCGAGGACTGCGCCAAGCCCATCGTGCTGCTCGCCTCGGGAACGGGTTTTGCGCCGATCAAGGCGATCATCGAGCACATCGAGTTCAAAGGCATCACGCGCCAGACGACGCTCTACTGGGGTTGCCGCAGCCGCGCTGACCTCTACTTGCATGATTGGGCCGAGCAAGCGGCGTCGCGCCTGCCGAACTTGCGCTACGTGCCGGTGCTCTCGGAAGCGAGACTTGAAGACCCGTGGAGCGGCCGCACCGGCCTGGTCCACCACGCCGTGATGCAAGACCTGCCCGATCTCAGCGACCACCAGGTCTACGCGTGCGGTGTCCCCATCATGGTCGACTCCGCGCAGCGCGATTTCGTGAGCCTCTGCGGCCTGCCGCCCGATGAGTTCTACGCCGACGCGTTCACGTCGGAGGCCGACAAGCACGGCGCTACTTGAAGAGCCAGGTCACCAGCCCCAGGCTCAGCGACGGAAAGAACAGCAGCACGAGCACGCGAATGACGTCGCTGGCGAGGAAGGGAAACACGCCCTTGTAGGTTTCGCTCATCGGCACGTCGCGCGCGATCGAGTTCACGACGTAGACGTTCAAGCCCACCGGCGGCGCGATCATGCCGATGCCCACCGTCATCAGCACCAGAATGCCGAACCAGATCGCCTTCATCTGAGGCGCGAGGCCCCACAGGTCGAGCTGCATGATGGTCGGGAAGATCACCGGAATCGTCAGCAGCAGCATCGACAGCTCGTCCATGACGCAGCCCAGCACGACGTAGAACAGCAGCACGCAGCCGACGATGATGAGTGGTGCCACGTGCAAGTGACTCACCCACTCCGACAGGCGCGCGGGCATTTGGGTTTGCGCGAGCGCCGCGTTCATCATGTCGGCACCGAGAAAAATCATGAACACCATCGCCGAGGTTTCCGCAGTGCCCAGGAAGCTGCGGCGGATGCCGTCCAGGTTCAACTCGCGCTGCACGACGCCGATCACAAAGGTGCCCACGGCGCCGACCGCCGCGCCTTCCGTCGGCGAAAAGACCCCGCCGTAAATGCCGCCGAATACCATCACGAAAATCAGCGCGATCGGCCACACGCCCGCCAAGGCACGCCAGCGCTGCGGCCACGGCAAGGGCGTGCTCGGCTTGGCCAGGTCGGGCCTGACGATGCAGTAGAGGGCAATCACGATCAGGTACCCAGCGGTCGCAATCAACCCGGGAACGAGCGCTGCGGCGAACAGCTTGGCGATGTTCTGCTCGGTGAGGATGGCGTAGACGACGAGCGGGACAGAGGGCGGAATCAGGATGCCCAGCGTGCCGCCGGTGGCCAACGTCGCGGTGGACAAGCGGCCGTGATAGCCATGCGCCTTCATCTCGGGGTAGGCGACTTGCGTGATCGTCGCGGCGGTCGCGACCGAGGAGCCGCACACCGCGCCGAACGCGGCGGCGCTGAGGATCGCGGCCATCCCCAAGCCGCCGCGAATGTGCCCGACGAACGCCGCAGCGGCACGGAACAAGGCGCGGCTTAAGCCCCCTTGGGTCGCGAACTGACCCATCAACAAGAACAGCGGGATCACGCTCAAGTCGTAGACCGTGAGGCGCGCCACCGCCGAGCCCTTCAGCAGGTTCAGCAAGTTCAGCAGCGCCGGGTCGCTGCTCATCGCCCAGTAGCCCAGTGCTCCGGGGATGAACATCGCCGCGGCGATGGGCACACGCACGCCCATCAGCAGCAGCATCGTGCCGAACATCAGCGCGCCGATGGCGCCTCCAGTCACTGCGGCACCCTAGGGCCTACGGCCCGTCCCGCCAAGCGGGAGCGTGAGCGCAGGGCACCGAAGGGGCCCCTTCGTGGCCCATGGCGGCCCGGCGCGCTCACGATGTATCCGTGGCAGCCTGCCCACGCCAATGTTGCAGCGTCTGCGCCAAGGCAATCAGCGTGGTCAGCGCAAGGCCAGGGGCGAGCACGGCGTAGGTGTGGCCCATCGGCAGGCCGAGGATCATCGTCGTCTCCGAAGCTTGGTACACCGATACCGCGCCTGCGGCAGTGCGCCAGGCGAGCAGCCCCGTCATCAATGCGAGCAGCAAGGTGCCCACGCCGTCAAGGAACTGGCGCCCGCGTGGCCGCAGCTCCTGGGTGAAGAAGTCGACGATGATGTTGCCGCCGCGCAGTTGGCACCACGGCAGCGACAGGGCAATCGCCAAGGCGATGCCGAATTGCGTCAACTCCACGTCGCCGGGGATCGGTATGGAGAAGATCGCGCGCCCGGCGATGCTCGCCACCGTGAGGCTCGCCGTGATCGACGCGACCGCGCAGCCAAGCAGCGCGAATACGGTCGCGAGGCGACGCAGCAGCGCAGGCATTCAGCGCCTGCGTGTCCGTTGAGCTTTGCCTCGGGCCCGCGTGTGGGCGGTCGACGCCGCGCCGGGGCGCATCACTTCTTGTATTTCACGAGCAATCCGCGCGCCTCGTCGAGCATCTGCTTGCCGGGCAGGCCGCGCTTGTCCATGTCGACGATCCATTCGTCGTAAAGCGGTGCCGATGCCTTCATCCAGTTGTCGGTCTCTGCCGCAGACAGTTGGATGAAATTGTTGCCGCGGTCGGTGGCGGCCTTGCGCCCAGTGGCCTGGCTCGCGTCCCAGATCTTGCCGATCTGTTTGGACAGCGCCCCGCCGCTGTTTGTGTCGATCACGGCTTTCAGGTCGGCGGGCAAGCTGTCGTACTTGGCCTGGTTCATCGCGAAGACGAATCCCGCGCTGTACATCGCCGGACGCGACGGATCGGTCTCGGTGTGGTGCTTGACCATTTCGTGCAGCTTGAACGCCGGGATCACTTCCCAGGGCAGAACGAAGCCGTCGATGGTTCCCTTGCTCACCGCGTCGGCGACGCTGGGCACCGGCATGCCCACCGGCGAGGCGCCGAGTTTGGCGAGCAGCTTGTTCGTCTGGCGTGTCGGCGCGCGCAGCTTCAAGCCTTTGAAGTCGTCGAGCGACTTGATCGGCTTGTCGCGCGTGTGCACATAACCTTCGTCGTGCACCCAGGTCGCGAGAATCTTCGTGCCGGGAAATTCTTTCAGCGCGTATTTCTGCAGGTAGTCCCACGCGGCGCTCGCGCCGGCTTCGGCGGAGTTGGTCATGAAAGGCAACTCGAAGACTTCCATCGCCGGGAAACGCCCTGCCGTGTAACCCGGCAGCGTGATCACGAGGTCATCGACGCCGTCTTTCACGCGGTCCACCAGTTGCGCCGGCGTGCCCCCGCCCGACATGGCGGGCAGCAACTGGCACTTGATGCGGTTGTTCGACTCCGCCGCGACCTTGTCGCACCAGGGGGTGATGACCTGGACCGGCGCCATCGCTTGCGGCGGCCAGATGTGATGGAACTTGAGCGAGACCTCTTGCGCAGCGGCGGTTTGTGCGGCCAAAGCCAGCGCACTCGCAAGAGCGTAGCTGAGTGGTGATTTCATGCGTGTCTCCAGAGTGTTGTCGACGAGGTGCGGGCATGCTACCCCAACGCCGCCGGACCTCAGGCAAACCGGCCCTGCAAAAACCAGCCCTGCGCCCGCGCCGACAGCGGCAGGCGGGTCCGATAGATCCACAGCAAGGCACCATCCGTCGCCTGGGCGATGAAGTAGTCGCGCTCAGCGAGGCCGGCGTCCCACCACCCGGCTTCGATGCGCTCGGGGCCGCTCAGGAGTTGCAGCGCGCGGCCTTCGAACCAGGGGCGCGACTCGCGCTCCGGCAGGGGCTGGGGCTGCGCCATCAACCACACCGGGCGCGGCGCTTGACCTCGGTGCGCTCCCTGCGGCCCGGGCTTTGCCGACTGCACCTTCGATACTGTGTGCGATACCGCGTTTGATAGCGCGTTTGATACCGCGTTCGATGCCGAGCTTGTTCGCGCCGCATGGGCCTGGACGGCCTGCGCCGGGCTGCCGCGCTCGGGCCGGTGGTCGTGCACCAGCACCAGGCGCTGCACCTGTGCGTTGCCCAGGCGCGCCTGGAGCCGCTCGATCAGGCGCACCAGCCCTTCGGCCTCGCTGCCCGGCGTGGGGAACAGCTCGCTGTTGGGCGGCGCGCGGTGCACGATCTCGTCGGCCCGCAAACGCAGCTCGCAAGTGGGCGCGCTCAAGGGCAGCCGGTTCAGGCGTTCGCGCAGCAACACCTGCAGATGCGCCGGGTCGCGCGAGGGCTCTGCGAGCGCCACGAGCAGCAGCGTCGCTGCCGGTGCATCGCTACTGCGCGAACGCGCCTCATGGCGCATCTCGAGCGTGAAGCGGTGCACCTGGGCGTGTTGCGCAGCCAACCATGCGACCAGACGCGCGAGCAGCACGCTGGCGCCTTGCAGCACTTGTTCGGTGGTGTCGGCGCGGGCGAACAGCTCGATGCGGCTCTCGAAGCGCTGCGGCAAGACGATGGCTTCGCGCGGGTCGGGCTGTTCGCCGCGGGCGCGGTCGAGCTCGCTCAGCAAGGTTTCGCCGAAGCGGCGCGCGATGCCCGCACGCGGCAGGCGCCGCAAGTCGGCCAGCGTGCGCAGCCCCATGCCTTGCAACGCCTCCCAATGTTCGCGCCCCGGGCCGAGCAGCCACACCGGGGCGGCATCGAGCCTCGCGTGCAGTGCCGGAGAATCGGCGCAACCCAGTTGCGGGTGGATTCGCGCCAGCATCGCCGCCCCCTGCGCCGTGGGCGCGCTCACGCAATGGATGCGATGCTGCAGAGGCGCCAGCGCTTCATGCAGGCGCAGCAACAGCGCATCGAAGCCGCCGAAGTAACGAAGGCTGCGCTGCACTTCGAGCAACACCGTCTGCGGCGCAGCCACGTGCGCGGGCGCCGGCTGGAGTGAAACGCTCGGCGTGAACGCCAAGGCGATGTGCGCGACCGTCGTGAGCGCCTGCGCGTCGCGCTGGGGGTCGGCCTGGCCGAGCATCAGTTGCGGCGCGAGCGCGAGCGCCGTGGCGCGCTTCACGCCGGGTTTGATTCCGAGCGCCTGGGCGGCCGGGTTGGCGTGGGCGATGTGCTGCGCGTCGAGCAACGCCAGCGGCGCTGCGTCGGCCACGCCGCACAGCGTGGCCGCGAACGATTCGAGCGAGAGCAGCGGCAAATGCAATGCGATCCAGAGCACGGAGAAGTCCCAATGCGAAGCTCACAGCCTCAGGCTCTAGGCCAGGTTGACGAAGGTCGCTGCGTGCAACACGGGAGCCTGCGCCACACCGGCACGTGCGCGCTGGCGCGCGCTGCGGCACAACACGGGCGACAATTCGATTTGCAGCAGCGCCTCCAGCGGCGGGCCGCGGCGCTTGAGGACACGCAGCGCCAGCACGTCCGCCCCGCCCGGGCGCAGCGCCAGGCGCAGCGGGGCGGCGCTCGGGCGCTGCGCAGCAGCCATTTCGCGCAGCACGAAAGCCACCCCGTCATGTGCATGCGCAGCGAGTTGCAGGCGGCGCAAACTCTCGCTGCGCAGGCGCGGCGGCAACCAGGCGAGCACCGCGCCGACGTGGCCGCTTTTGAGGGCTTGCTC
>JBEBHW010000065.1:0-10612 GCA_040081145.1 Burkholderiaceae bacterium | reverse complement strand
GGCAGCCCCGCCCGGGCCAGGTTCGCAAACGCGCCGTTCGGGAACGCCGCCAAATAGGCGCGGTAGGCCTCGGGCGTGGCCACGCGTTCAGCCGAGCGCCAGAACTCGATCTCGATGGCGGAAGGCGCGGGGGTTTGCGCAATCGCCTGGTCGACGACGCCCAGCGTCGCGCAGCACAACGCCGCGATCGACAAGCCGGCGCGAAGAAGCGCAATCGATGTGCGTTGCAATGGAGCCTCCTTTAGCGCATCGGGTGTGTTCAAGCAACCGTTCGGGTCTTACTTCGATGCCGCACCCACCGGCGATCGCGGAGTGAAGTCTTCGATCTTGGGGCCTTTTGCCGGCGCCGCCGTCGCGCCTGCAATCAGTTCTGGCGCATCGAAGCTCTGCCAGTAGCCTTCACGGGCATGCGGACGATAGGCCTCGGCCCACGCGGTCAGGGTCTTGATGTAGGCGCCGCGCGCCGCCGAGGCGGCCACGCTGTCGGGCCGCCACGCCTGCGCAGCGTCCGCATCGTCACCCAGCGCGAGCGCCGGCCAGTCCAGGCGCGTGATGCCGGCGTATCCGTAGCGCTTGCCCTCGCCGTAGCTGAGGATGGTTGCAATCGCCGCGCCGCTTGCAGAAGCGCCGATGCGCTTCAGACTGCGCCGCGCCTCGTCCATCGCGGCGGACGCATCCGCCATGGGATCGGCGATGCCGCGGATCGCGAGGCATTCGTCGCGAAACGGTGTGGGTTTGGTGCGCGCGTGATGCAAGTGAGGTGGATCGGCGACGTCGCAGCCGTCCAGATCGGACCAGCTGGGCACGGTCGCGGGCCGGAAGTTGCTGGTGAAGCGCAACATCGATTGCACCCGCTCGCCACTGAACCTGGCGAAAACCAAGGTGGTCAGGTCAACCCGGTTGGGCAGCGGGATATTGACAATTGCAGGCGCCTGGTTGCTTTTGCTGTCAGCAGCGGCAATCAAGACCCACTCCCCGGCAGGCAGAATCACCTGCTTCTTGGCGCCGACCGTGCCCACCGTCAGCGGCCCCGGCCCGACGAACCGATCGCCGAGATTGAAGGCGATCGACCCCGTACTCGATGCGCTTTCGGAAAAGTAGCGCAGGTTCGGGCTGGCCTGGATTTCGGCCGGTGCGGCGGGGGCAGTTCGCGCCGCCGCAGCCGCCCCCTGCGGCGCCATCGCGGCCCGGGCCAAGGGTGCGAACGCACCGTTCGGGAACGCCCCGAGGTAAGCGCGATACGCCTCAGGCGTGCCAAGGCGCTCGGCCGAGCGCCAGAACTCCATCTCGACCGCGGACGCCGCGGGGTTCTGCGCCAATGCCTGCCCGACGGGGCCGAGCGTGGCGCAGCACAACGCCAACCTCAGCAGCCAGCGCGACAGGGTTTCTTGGCTCTTGAATTTCAAAGGAATCTCCTGCGCTCATGTTGAACCGGCAGTGTACGTTTGCTTCGGTCCGTTCGCACGCCGCGCTCCGCTTGACTTATGTGTTTGGAGCTTCGCCGAACCTGAACTATCATCGCTTTTTGTTCGACGCGTCGCCCCCGCGGCCCGCCCTGGAGACTTTTCATGAAATATCGCAAGGTGGAAATCTTTACCGGCAAGACGTTCAGCGTGCCCGAGCACGTCCAGCGCATCGACCACGAATCGACGCACGGTTGGCAATTGCGTTATGGCAAGCGCACCAAGATGTTTTCCGATTTCAGTGCCGACGGCAAAGGCGCACGCGCTGCGCTCGCGCTGGCCGTGACGGAACTGCTGAAGCGCATCGACGCGTTGCCCGCGCCGTCACGGCTGCGCCGCGATGTGTCAGCAAACAAGAGCACCGATTTGCCGGTGGGCGTGAGCGGGCCAATCGCTCGCCAGCGCGCCGGGCGCAATTTCGCCGAGTACAGCTTCGGCGTGACGATCCCGCGTTACGGGGCCAAACCGACGAACCGCAGCGTCTACATCGGCACCGAATCGACCTACACCGAGGAGCGCGTCGCAATCGCGCTGGCCAAGGCCATCGAGCTGCGCGAAAAGGCGCAGCGCGCCTACCAGAAAGCTGCGACGGTGGAAAAGCGCGCGACGAGCCGGACTCGGCAGCGCGCCTGAGGCGCGTGGCCGCGCACGCCAGACGCAGCGGCGCGCGGCGCATCGGTGCGATGCACGCCGCAGTGGCGTCTGACTACGCGTCGGCGTCGTTCACGTCGGCGTCGTTCGCCAGCCGCGGCAAGCCCACGCCCGTGCCGGGCAGCAACAGGCCGGCCTGGCTGTAGATCTTCAGCTTCTCGCGCGTATCGACGATGTCGAGGTTGCGCATCGTCAGTTGGCCGATGCGGTCTTGCGGCGTGAAGCTCGATGCGCCTTTTTCCATCGTCAGGCGCTCGGGGCGGTACGTCAGGTTCGGCGACTCCGTGTTGAGCAACGAATAGTCGTTGCCGCGGCGCAATTCGATCGTCACTTCGCCGGTGACCGCGCGTGCCACCCAGCGCTGCGCGGTCTCGCGCAGCATGATCGCTTGCGGGTCGAACCAGCGGCCCTGGTAGAGCAGGCGCCCGAGGCGCCGCCCGTTGTCGCGGTATTGCTCGATCGTGTCTTCGTTGTGGATGCCGGTGATGAGGCGCTCGTAGGCAATGAACAATAGCGCCAGCCCCGGCGC
This sequence comes from Burkholderiaceae bacterium, assembly GCA_040081145.1. Lineage (GTDB taxonomy): Bacteria > Pseudomonadota > Gammaproteobacteria > Burkholderiales > Burkholderiaceae_C > JAEMQF01. The sequence continues at coordinate 7,969 of JBEBHW010000065.1, read as the reverse complement.
TTCGTAAATGCCGCGGCTCTTCGCTTCGATGATGCGGTTCTCGATCTGGTCGCTCATTCCCAGACCGTGGCGCCCGCCGATGCGGTTCGCCTCCAGCAGCAGCTCGACGGGGCTGGCGAACTCGCTGCCATTCAGCGCGACCGGCTGGCCCTCGTCAAAGCGCACACGCACCTCTTCGCGCTTCACCACCACGTCGTCGCGCCACGCCGCCACGCCCATGATGGGCTGGACGATGCGGATCCCGCTGCTCAAGTGTTCGAGGTCTTTCGCCTCGTGCGTCGCGCCGAGCATGTTGGAGTCGGTGGAATAGGCCTTTTCGGCCGACATCTTGTAGGCGAAGCCCGCCGCGCGCATGAACTCCGACATCTCGGCGCGACCGCCGAGTTCGTCGATGAAGGCCTGGTCGAGCCAGGGCTTGTAGATCTTCAGATCGGGATTGACGAGCAGGCCGTAGCGGTAGAAGCGTTCGATGTCGTTGCCCTTGTAGGTGCTGCCGTCGCCCCAGATGTTGACGTCGTCTTCGCGCATTGCGGCCACTAAGATCGTGCCCGTCACTGCGCGGCCGAGCGGCGTGGTATTGAAGTAGGTGGCGCCGGCCGTCGAGATGTGAAACGCGCCGCTTTGCAGCGCGGCAATGCCTTCGGCGACGAGCTGCGTGCGGCAGTCCACGAGCCGCGCGGTGTGCGCGCCGTAGAGCAGCGCCTTGCGCGGAATTTCGTCGTAGTCGGGCTCGTCGGGTTGGCCCAGATTGGCTGTGTAGGCGTAAGGCGTCGCGCCCTTTTGGCGCATCCACAACAGCGCCGCGCTGGTGTCCAGGCCGCCCGAAAACGCGATGCCGACCTTCTGGCCGATGGGGAGGATTTGCAGAATGGTTGTCATGGATGAAATGCGGGGAGATGAGCTATTTTGGGTCCAATTCTCGGTCCTCCGGGCGGACACTACGGGTCGCCGCTGGTCTACCATGGCCCTCGTCGCCGTCGTGCTGGCCGCCGTCGCGCCGACGACTTCGCACGCCTTGCAGGACGCCGGCACAAACGGTTGGATCGAACTGTGCTCGGCGCTGGGGTCCAGGTGGGTCGAGCTACCCGCCGGCATGGTGGTTGAACTCCAGCCCGGCGGCTACCACGTCATGCTGATGGACCTCAAGAGTCACGTCGCAGTCGAGCGCCGTGCGCAGGCAGCGCCCGACCGACTTGTCGCCGTTGGCCAGCAGGATCTGGCCATGCGCGATGCACGCCGAGATCGTTTTCGTGCACGCCGCGGCGCCGACACAACTTAAGCCAAATCAAGGTGCGGCGCGCCCACGGCCGGCACGGCGTGCCGAAGACGCGCCGCTCCACGAATCGACATCGGTTTTCGACGGCGGGCCCGTCACCGCAGCGGCCTGCCGATTCGGCGCGAGGAACGAAACGTACGGCGTGACGCCGCGCCAACGTGGGTCGACCGCGTGCCGAATCGCAGGCGCCTGGCCGGCGAAAGCAAAAAGACGATCGGCCAACCGGTACTCCGCGTTTTGCAGCACGGTGGCGTCGGCCTCGCCTGGCGCCACGTCCATCACCACGACGATCAACGTCGCCTTCAGCTTGCGCTGCCTGATGTCGCGGCGCAGGGTCTCGATGACGGCAGGGCAATGCACGCAGTCGGTGGTGGAGAAGACGACCGCCGTGGGCCGCTCGAGCCCGGACTGCAAGGCCTGCCACGCGGCAGAATCGAAGGCTTCGACGGCGCGCGGCGCCGCTTCGGCAACCTGGGCCAGTGCCACCCCGCCGCCCAGCAGGACGAGCGCAAACTTACGGAACGATGCGTTCAACACGTACTCCAGAAGCGGTGCGCCAGAGCGCGAAGACCTGCGCGCCGCGTTTGGCGAGCAGCGGATGGTCGTTGTCCTCGGTGCTGCGGCCGAGTTCCTTCAAAGTGAAATTACGTCCGTCATCACTTGAGATCCACGCGCGCCACGCGGTGGCCTGCCCGTCGAAGCTGCGCCAGACGATGACGACGTTCGACCCCGCGCTCTGCACGGCGGCGTGCTCGGCGCGTTCGTCGGGCAGCGGCCGCGCTTCGCCGCGCGGTGCGCCCAACGCGTCGAGCTGGCCGTAGCGGACTTGCGAGGCGCCGGCGCGGTCGCCGAACCAGACCGCGTGGTAGCCGCCGGCGGCTGCAGGTGCAAGGCCCGGTCCGTGGTGCGGGCAGGCGTCGATGGCCCAGCGGTCGAACGATGCGCGCACCGGCTCGTCACCGCGCGGTGCGGCGACTGCAGCAAAGGCGTGGTCGCGCTCATTGGGCGCGAAGACGTGGCGCCAAAGTGCCACGAGCGAGCCGTCCGGAGCAGGTGCCAGCGCGATGCGGCAGCACTCGCAAGAGTGGTCGGCGAGCTTGATGTCCGGGCCGAAGCTGAGGCCGCCGTCTTTCGATTCGTTGCGATAGATTGCCGCGCCGCGGTATTCGCTCTTGACGCGCGCCTTGCGACCCGCCAGGCCTGCCGCGCTGGCCGCATTGTCGGCAGCGGCGACTGCCGCGGGCGCGCGCGCCGCTTGCGCCTTGGCCTGCGCTTCCGTATCGCGCTTGTCGACCCACAGAGTGTGCAGCGTGCCCAGCGCGTCGAAGGCCACCGATTCAAAGCGGTGTGTGATGAGCTGGCGATCGTGGTGCACGGTGAAAGGCGCCGAGAAGGTCTGCCCCGCGTCTGCCGAGCGCAGCATGCGAATCTGCCCGGTGTAGGGCCGCTCCAGCGGCTCGGTGTAGGTGATGACGGCTTCGCCCTTGGTGCCGAACGCGAGCTTGGGGCGGTTTTCGCCGTCGGCGGCGATTTTGTCAGCGCCCGAGTCAAGGACTCGTGGCGCCGCCCAGCCGCGGCCTTCGTCGCCACTCGTCTGCACGAACAGGCGCTGCCTGTCGTCGAGGCCGACGATCCAGAGTTCACCTGAAGGCGCAAACGCCGCGCCCATCGCCAGCGGCGGCGGGCGGCGCTTGGCGCCTTCCTTGTGAACGTGCTGCGCCAGGGCAGGCAGAGCCAGCGCCAACAGCAGAACGCTCATTGCGTGTTTGAATTGCATGGTACGGCTCCCGGTTCACAAGTCGTACTTCACGCCGGCAAACCATGTCCGCTGCGGGTACGGGTTGGGATTGACGAAGTAGTTGAAGTTGCCCAGGTTATTCACGCCGAGCGACGCGCTCCACTGCTTGTCGATGCGGTACAACAGCTTCGCGTCGAACACGCTGTAGTGGCTCACCGCGCCGTAGACGTTGGGGTTCGGGTCGTTGTACTGCCCCGTCGTCGTGTTGTACAGCTGATTGTGCTGGCGCCCGCTGAAACGGTAGCTCAGGCTGTAGCTCAACGCGTCAGACGCACGAAACGTGGCGACAAGGGTCGCGCGCCAATCCGGAATGCGCGGTTGGTCCGTGCCCTCCAGGCCGGGGTTGCGCGAGTCGCGCAGGATCGTCGAATCGGCGTAGGTGACGCTGCCGTTCAAGTCCAGCCCACGCAAGCCCAGATCGCTCACCTGGCCCGCGACCTCGATGCCCGTGGTGCGCACCCTGTCGACGTTCTGGATGCTGCTGATGTTGGGCGTGATGGTGACGTCGGTCTGCGAGATCAGCGCGTCGCGCTTGTCCTCGTAAAAAAGCGACACCCGCGCAAACGACTCGACGAGGCGTTGCTGCACCACCCACTCCAGCGAATTCACCTGTTCGGGTTTCAGGTTCGGGTCGTTGAAGCGGATGCCTCCTGGGCCGTTGAAGGTCTGGAACATTTCAGCGACCGTTGGGTAACGAACCCCCTTGCCGAGCGAGGCGCGCAGCTCGACTTCGGGTGTGGCCTGGTAGGCCACATGCAGCTTGGGTGAAAAGTTCGACTGGCTGCGATCGGCGTAGACAATGTCCTGCGGGTTCGGCGCGACGTTGGCTGCGTTGTAATTGCTCCCGTCGAAGGCCTTCCAGCGCTCCTGACGGGCCCCGGCGACCAGCAGCCAATGCGGCGCGAAATTCCATGAGTCTTGCAGGTACGCCGCCTCGGTCTGCGTCTTGCCGTACGAGTTGGTGTTCAGCGTGCCGCTGTCGCTGCTGAGCCAATCGGCGATCGGGCTCGCCACCGTGCCGTAGGTCACCGAGGCAAGCTGGTAGCGGTCATGGTGCACGCCGAAGCTCAGCGTGTGTTCGCTCGCCAGCTTGCCAGCGCTCCGCCAGGTGCCGCGCACGTCGAGGTTGTGCCAGCCCGTGCCGTCGGCCAAGGTGATCTGGCCGCCGGGGCGCACGGCGCCGAGGCCCGAATCGAATCCGCTGCTCGGTGTGGCGGTGCGCGACACGTCTTTCTTCTGGTCGTACACGCTGGCCACGACATCCAGGTCCCACGCGCCTCCGGTGTTCGACTTCAACGCCAGGCCGTGCATCCAGTGTTCGCTGTTGCTGCGGCTCGGCACGGCGGTCGAGACGGTGTAGTCGATGCCATCGATGCGCACGAACTTGAGCGGGTTCGCGTAAGCCGCACCGGCGTTGTAGACGGTGTTGCCTGCGGCGTCGCGCAGGTAGCTGTCGACCGTGCCTTCCGAGTCATTGCGCCAGATTCCCAGCGTGTAGCTCATCTGCCATTGCGGCGTGAAGCGATACCCGAGCTTGAGCTTGGCCATGTCCTGCACGGTGTGGTCGATGCCGGTCGAGCTGACGATGACGCGCGGCCGGCCGGCGGTGTCGGTGTCGCGGTACACCGTCGAGCCGCTCACGTCGGTGAATGTTCCGGCGGCGGCGGGCGCCCCGGCCTTCACCGTGGTGTTGCCGAAGGTCTGCGGATGGCCGTGGTTGTCCAGGTGATCGAGCGACACCCAGTACGCCCAGTCGTCCACTGCGGTGCCGAGCGCCGCGCTGGCATGGCCGCCGTTGAAGCGTGCGTCGGTGCCGTAGAGCTTGTAGCGCTGGCTGAACGCGTCAACCCTGCCGTGCGCCTCGAACTTGTCCGGCATGCGCGTGCTCATGCTCACCACGCCGCCCGCCGAATTGCCGGGGTAGAGCGCTGAGAACGGGCCGTAGATCACGTCGATGCGCTCGATCTCCTCGGGCGCCACCATGCCCCAGCGCGGCGCGGTGCTGAAGCTGTTGTTGAGGAAGTTCGACAGCAGCAGGCCGTCGGCATAGACGGTGGTCTGTGCGCTCGCGATCGAGCTGTTCACGCGCATCACGAGCACGCCGTTGCGGTCGCCGATGTAGCGCTCGCGCACGTGGGTGCTGGGCAGGTACTGGAGCATGCCTGCCGTGGTGGGCGTGTTCACCGTCTCGGTGATCTGTTGTGCTGTGACTGACTCGGTGGTGGAAGGCAGCGGCGCCTGAGCCACGGCTTTCTGCCCGGTCACGATGACCGGGTCGAGGGCTTGCACGCTGGCCGTGGTTTGCGCCAACGCGGCGCCGCAGGCGCAGGCCCACAGCGACGCTGCGGCCCACGCGACTGGAGTGGGAGAGAACGGATGAAATTTCATGATGTGGACTCGATGAGTTGGTCCAGTGACGCGCTGCCGCGCAGGCGGCTATGTCACCGGCCGGGAATCTGGGGGCGTGGCTGAACTCACCACGCGAGGGGTGGAGCCCGTGGAGCAATCGGTACAGCCAAGTCGAAGAGTCCCGGTGCCTGGCTGAGCCGGCCGCTCAAGGGGCCGGTCAGGCCTGGCTCGGCGGGCCGCGGGGCTGGTGGACCGACCAGGGGGTGGCCGCCTGCGGTATCGCGTCGCCAGCGACTGCGGCATGCCGAGCAACGCCGTGTTCGACGCCGTTCCAGCGGGCAGCTGCTGGCGCGACCGTCCACGCCGTAGCGGCAACGCCGCACAGCGGGCAGTGGTTCAGGTGGTCGTGGTTGCCGGAAGCGCCGTTGCCGTGGTCGCCGTGGCCACCAGGGTGCGCCATGGGCACATTCGACGCCGGCGCGGCCTCGGCGCTGCCTGCTGCGTCATCCGTCTGCGAGGTTGCAGGTTCGTCGCAATCGTGATGCTGTGGCGCTGTGAGCGTTGCGCTGGCCAGGGACGCGCCGTGCCCGGTGTGCAACACGCTCAGCGCGCGCGACACGGTGGGCGCCAGCGCGAGCCCCAGCATCGCGATCAGCGCGATCCAAGTGAACCTGCGCAAGGTTTGGCGGGTTGGCGTCACAGGGCGGACTGTAACAAGAAGAATTGGGGCGGAATTGATCGAGCTAAAGCTCACATCACTCGATCACCCATCGACGCTACGGCGTCACCCGGGTCCAATGCACCCACCCGCGACGGGTTGGCTTCGTATTCTTGCCTCATGAGGGTTCTCCTGAACGCCGGTCGCTGCCGGCGGGACGACGGATGCGTGCATGCGACGGGGCAACGCGCCCCGCGGTTCACGCGGCGGTCTTGTTCAGGAGTGCAGCGGTGGCGCTCGGGAGGGCGCGAGTGCCCAGGCGCGGACCTGGTGCGGCGGCAGCGCGGATTCGGCGCGGCGAATGGCAGGGTCGCCGCTTGGCAGCGCCAGCGCGGCGCTTCCAGACGGCGGCAACTCGAGCGACGGCACCTGCAGCGAACACCAGGGGCAATGGCCGCCATGGTCGCCTTGCTGCGATGCAGGCGACGCCGCGTTGGCCGTGGTGGCCCGCGCGCTCACCCACTTCGAACCCCACAGTGTGCACACCTGCACCCAGCCGTCATCGCCGGCGCCGCGCAGCGCCGGCACGACCGCCGAGACAAAGGCGCCGAGCAGCAGTACGCTGGCGGTGAACCAGGCCAAGAAGGGACGATGAATGCGGTGGGCTCGCATGCACCGATCGTAGGCGAACTCGGTCGTCACCGGGAGAATCACGTGAGGGATCGGACCCCGCGAATGGGCGGGGGAAGCGCACTACCGCGAAGCGCTCACTACGCCATGCGTTTCGTCAAGCGCGCAGTGGCTCGGCGATGCGCCGTGCGATCGCCGGCGGTTCGGGACCCACATGAAACGCGAGACGTCGCTCGCGCAGGTCAACGTCGGCGGCGGTCATGCGGCCGAAGCGGCGCAGGTGGTCGGCCCAGGTTTCGTCCATGAATTGTTCCACGTAGACCTGCGGGTCCGCGGTGTCGCGAAACAGCTCCCACGACAGCACGCCCTGGCGCAGGCGGTTGCGCCGCGTCAGTCGCATGACGTCGAGAAAGGCTTGCACGTTTTCCGGCGCAATGCGGTACGCCACAGCAACGATCACCGGGCCGTCGTCGGCAGCGATGTCCAGCGCCGTGTCGGGCGATTTGATGCGGTCGGTGGGCGTGAGATCTTCCAGCGCAGCGCTGTCCAAGGTTCGGCGCCGCGTCAGCACCAAACACACCACCGCCACCAGCGCGGCGCTGACGATGCTCGTGTGCACTTCGCTCAGGCTCGCGACCTGGCCCCACAGCGCCGCTCCGGCGGCGCTGCTGCCCAGCATCGCCATCTGGTAGATCGACATGCCGCGCGCGCGCACCCAGTCAGGCAAGGCGAGTTGGGCGGACAGCGTGATCGTGTTCGCCACCGAGATCCAGGTCGCGCCGAGCACGAGCATCGCCGGCACGGCGACCCACACGTTGGGCGCCAGGCTCACCACCATCATCATCACTGCATGCATCAGGGTGCAGGCGCTCACCAGCCGGTCGCGCGAGACGCTTTCACGCAGGCGCGGCAGTGCCAGCGCTGCCGCAATCGCGCCCACGCCCATGCACGCCAGCAGCAGCGTGAAGGTGCCGGCGCTGCTGGCGCTGTTGTCGCCCATGCCCTTGGCGACCAGCGGCAACAGCGCCGGCAAGGCCGCGCCTTGCATGAAGAACAGGGAAATGCGCAGCAACGCCGTCTGCATCGCACGCGACTGGCGCACATGTTGAACGCCCACCCGAATCGCCCCAAGAAAACGTTCTCCCGGCAGCGCGCTGACCTTCGGCGCCCGGCGCCAGCGCGCGAGAACGAACGCCGCACCCACCGACAGCGCGGCGTTGAGCATGAAGACGTAAGCACTGCCCGCCGTGGCGATCAC
>JBEBHW010000720.1:0-2377 GCA_040081145.1 Burkholderiaceae bacterium | reverse complement strand
TCACGGCGGTGACGCATGGGCAGCCCTTCGGCGTACAGCCTTCGCGCGCTGGAGACGGCGCGCGAGTGCGTGATCCTGGGGGCTCGACCGCGCACGATCGCCCACCTCACCGGCCTCACGCCGGGATACATCCTGCGAGCCGTCTACTGTGAGCGATACCCGGCCCCGATCGGACGACCGCAGTACTCGGAGGACTTCTTCTTCAAGACCACCAGGCGCCTGCAGGCCGAGGCCTGTTTCCTCGCGACTCACTACCGCCGCCTGACCCGTGAAGGCTTCATGCAGGCGGACGCGCTGATTGCCGCCTTCCGGCACCACCGCGCCACCCAGCCCGACTCCACCTTCGGCTTCGACCAGGCCTTCTTCCTGATCTCCAGGCTTGACGGAATCTGGGCCGCGACGAAGAGTGGTCTCTCTTTCGTCGAGTGCCTGAACTGCCGCAGCCCATACCTCGCACCCCATGGGATGGCCCAGCGTGACAGTTGCCCGGTGTGTCGAACCGACTGGCGGCTGAAGTCCCGTGCTCGAGCGCGTGTCCGCGCTTCCTCCCCGCCTGCGCCGCCAGTTGATCCGCCGAAGTCGAACCGGCCCAGGCAAGACGCGCCATGGCAACTGGACCTGGACATCGCGCACGTTCGGCTGGTCGGCCGGCTGCAGCAGTTGGGCGCTGGCGACAAGGTCCTTGCGGTGCTGGCAGAGGAGCCACGCGCCAAGCTGTTCCGCGCGCCGCGTGGGCGGCCCACCGTCACGAGCGCCTACCTCTCCCGACCGATGCCGCTGGCCACCTGGTCCGCGAAGACCGAGGTCACGCACAGAGTGCAGTACGCGGTCTTCGCGTCCCACTTCAGGCGGGTCGTCCGACTGGACCTTTCGCTCACCGAAGCCATGTGTGCGGCCTTCGAAACGACACGCCGAGCCTGCCGCGACTATCCCAAGCCTGTGAGCTTCGACCGGTGCTTCGAGGTCGCCGCATTGCTCGACGGAATCTGGGGAGTAACGGAGAAAAAGCTCGAACTCTTGCAATGCGCGTCCTGCAGCTCCCACTACCTGGTGAGCAAGGCCGATTCCCACCCGTCCGGCTGTCCCTTCTGCATGCTCATCCGGCGCCACCGGATCCTGCTGCCTGCGCTCGCCGCGTGACCTGAGCTACCGATCCGCGCGACGCGTCCACCGACGGCGCATTTCCGGGGGGAGCACGACCGGCCTTTCGAGTTGAAGCGCCTGCCCCTCTCGCCGGATGATCGTCGCCACTCATGACGTGGTGTGGACCATGGGCCTGCTCGATCTGTTTCAAATTCGCCAGCGGCATCGCGGCGGTCCACTGCCGCGGACCGAACCCGCGGGTCTCACCGGCCTGCCTTCGAGCGGTGGACATCCCTCCGTGGACCCCGGCATCTGCGCGTCGACGGTCGATGATCTGATCGCTTCGGAAAGCGAGTTCCTCCAGCGCTTCAAGTACTGCTACGGCTGCGACGGCGAAACCTTCAGCCGCGACATTGTTGAGCCTATCCGTCGCTACGCCTCATACGTCAACCTGCTTCCTGCGACAGCCGACAACTTCTTCTGCACGGCCGGCGGACTCTTTCGCCTGGGCCTGGAGGTGGCCTTCTTCGCCCTACAAGGCACCGACGCACACATCGTGTCCGGTCGGGCCACCATCACCGTGCGCAAGGAACTCGAACCGCGCTGGCGACAGGCGACATTTCTCGCAGGCCTGTGCAGCGAACTGCATAGAACGCTCAGCCACGCCACGGTTACCGATGAACAAGGCAACGAGTGGCCCGCCTACCTGGTTCCATTGACAGTCTGGCTGGAGCGCCGCAAGGCCCGTCGCTTCTTCGTTCGCTGGATTGCCAATGCGCCGGAGAGCCGCAGCCTGGGCCTGTTTGCCCTCCCGCATATCGTGTCGCCCGACTCGATGCAGCACCTCGCCGCGGCAAACAACGTCGTCGTGCCGCAGATGCTGGCCTCCATCACAGGCATCCCACTTCTTCACGAGCAGAGCATCCTGATCGAGCTTGTGAAACGGTCCGCGGCGCTGGTCATCGATCGTGACCTGGCGGCCAGCGCCCATCGCTACGGCCGGCCGATCCTCGGTGCGCACATCGAACGCTACCTGCTCGATGCGATGCGCCAACTGGTCGCGGCCCACCCAGCCTGGTCACCCAACACCGAGCGATCGCGGGTGTGGCTCGGCCCCGAGGGGCTGTTCATCGTCTGGCCCAACGCTGCCGCGGAGATCCGCAAGGTGCTCGAGGACGACGAGCTTCGCGGCATTCCCAAGGCCCCGGAGACGATCGTCGAGATCCTCACCGCTGCCGGGGTTCTTGTCGCGCCGCCCGAAGGGCAGGCATGCTGGAACATCTTGCCCCCGGGC
>JBEBHW010000064.1:0-10644 GCA_040081145.1 Burkholderiaceae bacterium | reverse complement strand
GTTCACGCGCCGCCGCTCACCAGCCGCGCGGCCAGCTCGGCCAGGCGCGCGCTGGGCAACTTGCCGGAGGGGTCGCGCGGCAGCGCGTCGAGCCAGACGATGCGCCGCGGCAAGAAGGCCGGGTCGAGCCGCTCGCGCAGCGCAGCGAGCAGCGCGTCGCGCGTGAGCTGCGGCGCGACGACGAAGGCGACGAGCCGCACCACCGCCACATCCGGCGTCGCTTCTTGCGGGGGCAGCCAAAACGCGCCGTCGTGCACGCCGTCGATGGCGTTGAGGTGGAAGTTCAAATGGCTCAGCGAACTGCGCTTGCCGGCGATATTGATCAGGTCGTTGCTGCGCCCGAGCAGGCGAAAGTGCGTCGGATCGACGATCTCCAGCACGTCCGCCAGCGGTGTAGGCTGCGGCACATGGCCGCCGCTGGCCACTGCGTGCTCGGTGTCGCCCGAGATCGCCACGCCCTCGTAGGTAAGCCAGGTCGGGCCTTGCGTGGTGCGCCGCGTCGCCACCTGGCCGGCTTCGGTGCAGCCGTAGATTTCCATGAGCGGCGCGTCGAAGGCAGCTTCGGCGCGCGCCGCGAGCAGCGGCGCGAGCAGCGCGGTGGCGCACACGCACAGGTCGAGCGCGGGAACGCTCAATTTCGAGTCGAGCAAGGTTTTCAGGTGCAGCGGCGTCGTCACCAGGATGCGCGGCCGCGGGATGCGCGACAGCGCGGCGCAGATGTCGGCGGGGTAGAACGGCCGGCTCGTCTCGAAGGCGACCGCGCCGAGCAAGGCCACCAGAACGCTCGATTCGAAGCCGTACATGTGCTGCGCCGGGACCGTCGCGACGAGCGACACGCCCGCCAGGCTGGGGCGTCCCAGCTGCGCGGCGAGGCGCTGCGCGCCGACCTGGGTGTTGCGCCAGAGCAGCCCCCAGGCTTTGGCATAGGGCACGGGGTTGCCGGTCGAGCCCGAAGTCAACACGTGCGCGGCGATGTGCGATTCGTCGACTGACGCTGTGGAGCGGGACGCGAGCTCGGCGGGGTTGTCGGATGGCGCTGTCGTCGGCCATTGCACGGCGTGCAGCGCGCCGCCGTCCGCGTCACCGACGAGGTAGGTCCCGGGAAACAGCGTGCGCAACCTCGCCACCATGTCGGGCGTATGGTTCGGCGGCAGCAGGTTGTCCTGGCCGCGCAGCAGCGCCGCGCCCAGGCCGAGCGCAAAACGATAGCGGTCGTGGCTCAGGTTCAGCATGTGGCCGGCGCGCGGCAACTGCTCGGCGACGCGCGCGACGTCGGCGAGATAGCGGCGCCGCGAAATCGGCGCGCCGTGCGCCCAGGCGACCGGCGCCTGCGGGTCGTCGCCGTGAATCAGCGGCAGCATCGTCATGAGCGCTGCTTCGGGCGCTGCGTGTAGGCCTGGATCGCGCGCAGCATGGTCACGCGCTCGAATTCCGGGTGCAGGCGGTAACGCAACAGGAACTCGCCGCCGAACATCAGGCCGAGCGCGAGCGGCGTCAGCCAGTTCGCGAACGTCGCCCAGACCTCGAAGGGTGCGGTGAAGTAGAGCACCAGCGAGAGCGCCGCCATGCTGACGAAATAGGCGCACCACGCCCAGGTGAGCTTGCGCGTGTAGGCAGCCATGCTCGGGCTCAGCGTGCCGTGCACCTGCTCTGCGACCCGGCTGATCAAGGCCTGCGCGCCGCGGCGCAGCGTCAACCCAAACAGTACGGCAAGCACCAGGTGGATGACCACATGCTGGCCCAGGAACAGCGCCCGCTGCGGCAGCGGCGGGCCGAGCCAGGCTTGCGCCGCGAGCGCCGCCAGCGCGCCGCCCGCCAGGCTGCCGGCGAGGCGCTGCCGTGCGCGCCAGGCACAGACGACGATGAGCACGAGCATCGGCGCCAGCAGCGCAAAAGCGCTCCAGTCGGAATCGGGTGCCGAGGTCATCAGCCAATGCGAGCCGCCGATGTAGGCCAGGCCCGCCAGCAGCCCCGACACGACGCGGGCGTCTGCGCGCATTTTCAGGTGCTGCGCTGCGCCGCGATGTGATCGGCCAGCGTGGCCAGAGACGTGAAGATCTTGACGTTCTCGGCGTCGTCGGAGCGCAGCTGAAAGCCGTAGCGTTTGGAGACGACGAGAGCGACTTCGAGGATGTCGATCGAGTCCAGCCCCAGGCCCTCGCCGTAGATCGCGGCGTGCGGATCGACGCTCTCGGGCGCCACGTCGAGGTTCAGCGCCTCCACGAGCAATGCCGCGACCTCGTGCTGCAAAGGGGTCTGGACGATGGTCATGCGGTGTGCGTCTGGCAAAAACGTGGGAGAGACGGGTGCGCCGCGCGCCCGCATTTCTTCAATGGACACGCGCGCATCGCGCAAGGCGTTGCATGTTAGCAGAGGGGCACGGCGCCGCACCGTGCGGCGCGCCTGCGGCAAGAGCGGTGCGCGCCGCGGCGACGTATCATCGGCGTCCCTGCGGCTCTGCGCACTCACATGAACCACCCGACCCCCTTGGCGCAGGCACCGGACGCCGCCCTCGTGCGCATCCCGCACACCGCCCTGAACGCGTACTACGCGGAAGGCGACGCCCCCGGCCGGCAGGCGTTTTTGCGCAAGACCTTCGACGACACGGCGCCTGATTACGACGCGCTCGAGCGCATCCTCGGCCTGGGCAGCGGCTCGTGGTATCGCGGCGACGCGCTGCGCCGCGCGGGCCTCGCGCCGGGAATGAAGGTCGTCGATGTCGGTATGGGCACCGGCCTGGTGGCGCGCGAAATTCTGAAAATTACCGAGGAGCCGGAGAACCTGATCGGCGTAGACCCGAGCCCGGGAATGCTCGCCCAGGCGAAGCTGCCCGCCGCGGTGCGCTGCCTCGAAGGTTGGGCGGAGAAGATGCCCCTTCCCGACGCCAGCGCCGACTTCATCGTGATGGGCTACGCGCTGCGCCACATTGCCGACCTCGCCGCCGCGTTTGCCGAATTCCACCGCGTCCTGAAACCCGGCGGCAAAGTGCTGATCCTGGAGATCACCAAGCCGAGCGGCGCGCTCGCGACGCGCCTGCTCAAGACCTACATGCGCGGCGTCGTGCCGCTGCTGGCGCGCTTCGTATCGCGGCGCAAGAGCACGCCCATGCTGTGGCGCTATTACTGGGACACGATCGAAGCCTGCGCCGCGCCCGAAGCGGTGCTGCGCACGCTCGGTGGCGTGGGCTTGAAGGAACAACGGCGCGACGTGGCGCTGGGCATTTTTTCCGAGTACTCGGCGCTGCGCTAGTGTTGCGCTAGTGTCTGAAGGCCCAGCGCGGCCGAGCCAGCCACAAGCGCAACGCCGCATGCATCGCGCGGCCGATCAGGCTCTGGCGGAAGATCGCGATCCGCAGCGTCGCTGTCGCTTCGGGCTTCCACAGGTGCGCCCACGGCGGATCCGTGACGAAGCTCAGACGGTCCAGTTGCGCATCGGCGCAGACGCTTTCGATGGTGTGCTGCATGATCAGATGGCCCGGCGCGAGCGCGGCATGCGGGTTCGCGAAGCCGATCTTCAGAAGGTTCAGCTGGCGGTTCGAGACCAGACCGAATTGCGCCGCAATCACTTCGCCGTTCAGGCGCAGCACGTTGATCCGGCATTCATGGCGCGCGCCGAATTCCCGGACGAGCTGGCCGTAGAAGGCGACCAGGGACGGACTCAGTTTGATCGCCGACCCGGCGCCGGCTTTCCAGCCTGACGCTTCGACCTCCATGAAGTCATGCAATGCGGCGTCGAGCCGGTCCGGGTCGGTGACGGCTTCGTAGCTCAGGGTGCCGAGTTCGCGGGCGCGGCGCGTCAGGCGCTTGACGTTCGTGCAGTGGCTCTTGCTGACGTTTCGAAGTGCATGCGCCAGCGTCTGGCTGCAGTCGAGCCAAAGCGTCGGCGCACTTGCCGAGCTGACGCTGAGTGCTGCGCCCTCGCCTGGGCACAGCATGCCCGCCAGTGAAGAGTCGGTGCAGATGCCGTCGGCGAGCAGGACTTGCCAGGGGAGTTCGCGCTGTTGGTGCAGCCAGGTGTGGAACTCGCTCCACACATTCGACATCGCCGCGGGAACGCCGACGTCGGCCAGGTGCATGTGCTTGCCCGTGATCAGCCGCAGCGTCGGCACGCCCAAGGCGCGGCGTCCCAGAGTCCCCGATTCGACGACGAAGACGCCGACCAGGCGTGTCTGATGGCGCACGGCGATGAAGTGCACGCCGCGTGGCAGCGGCGCCAGGGCCTTCAGGTAGGCCGAAAACCACTCGGGCATTTGCAGGTAGGTCGCCGACCCCTGCTTCTCGAGCTGGCTGCGCCACTCGCTGCGCAGCATCTGCAGGCCCAGCTCGCCGTGCCGGACCTGGAAAGTCCAGGCCGATCTGCCGGGGGCGCGCGCCACCGCGACGGACGGCGTGCCGATGGCGGAATCTTTGAACGTCGAGGGGGCCATCATGACGGCAGGCGCGATGCGGAAGCCGAGCCCGGCGCGCGCTCCCCGGATGAAGGCGGCGTTGCTGCGACTTGCGCGCGCACCGCAGGCATAGGCCAATGCGCCCAGGCGGGTCGCACGAACAGGTAGCGCAGGGGCGTGTTGCGCGTCAGGTGAAACAGCAGAAGTGGCGCAGCGACGCTGAACAGCACGACCAGCGTGGCCAAAGTATGGATATCGACCGGCCACTGGCCGGCCCACGCGAAGCGCACCAGCAAGGTCAAGGGAATGAAGAATCCGAGGTAGACGACGATCGAGTTCGCGCCGGCGTGTGCCATCCAGGCGAATCCGCGCAGCGGCGCAAGCAGGGTGCTGAGCCCGAGGATCGCGGTGACGCCCAGGAAGCCGAACAAGAGGTTCAGGCCAGTCTGCGTCGTCAGGCCGGCGCTCACGGCCCACTGATTGAGGACGCACCAGGCGACGAACAGCACGGCGGTCGGCGCGCGGTGCCTGCGCGCCAGGTCGGCCCACTTGAAGATCCACACCGCGCCCAGATGCCCGGTCAGGAAGTACACGTAGTAGGTGCTGAAGTTGTCGATCGGCGAAATTCCGGTCTTCAGATGCAGCGCCATCGCGGCGGCGGCCGCGGCCCAGAGCAGGAGTTTGGGCACGCCGCGCAACAAACGCGTGACGACGAAGAACACCGGCAGCATCTGGATGAACCACAGCATGTACTCGGGGTAGCGCAGGGCATAGGTCCATTGCTTGACGAACGTGACGGGATCGCGCAGCGCCTCGGTGGAGTTGCCCAAAACGAAGATATCGTAGGCAAACAGGATCGTGACCCACAGCAACAGGAAATAGACGTAGTGAGCGACCTTGGTGTCGAGGTAGCTGCGCCACGGGCGATCGATCACCGCCGACAGGAACAGGCCTGACAGCAAGAAGAAGTCCGGCATGCGAAACGGCCGGGCAAAGGCGGCCCAGGGCTCGAGCCAGCCGGCACCGCCGAAAACCGTCATCAGGTCGTTGCGCGCGTAGAGGCAGACGACGGCGATGATGCACAGGCCCTTTGCGATATCGACCCACGCGAAACGATTGGCGGATCGGCCGGTCGGGAGGGTTTCGCTGCTCATGGGTTCATCGCCTGCTGTTGTGAGAACTCACGGTGCGCGCAAGCGACGGCAAGGAAACGTTTCGCTGCTCATGGGTTCATCGCCTGCTGTTGTGAGTCCATGATCCTCGTCTTCGTGCGGTTGCGCATCGCCATTTCAGGGGGATGAGCGCGCCGCTGACAGCCCGGATGTCGACTTTGTTCACAGGGGCACCCGCCGCGTTGACCCCGCGTCTGGGTGGAATCGATCGCTGGCTCTGGCGCGCCCACGCCGCGCCGCCGTGTCGGGCGCGGCCCCCGACACGGCATACTTCAGCCCTCATGAAAACGCCCGTCATTCGCGAGCTGCGCCTGCTGCACCTGGAAGATTCGGACCTCGACCACGTCTTGCTGCTCGCCCACCTGCACCGCGGCGGCCTGCGCGTGCAGGCGACGCGCATCGATTCGGAAGCCGAATTTCTGGCTTCCATCCAGCGCGATTGGGACGCCATCGTCTCCGACTACAACCTGCCCGGCTTTTCCGGCCTGCTCGCGCTGGACTTGCTCAAGGCGAGCCGGCGCGACATCCCCTTCGTCATCGTCTCGGGCGAGATCGGCGAGGAGGTCGCGGTGGAGGCGATGCGCAACGGCGCGAGCGACTACGTGCGCAAGGGCAACCTCGCGCGCCTGGTGCCGGCGCTGCTCAACGCCATCGAGGCCAACGTCACGCGGCGCGAGAAGGAGCGCTCCGAGGCCGAACTGAGCGCTTCCAAACAACGCCTCAGCGAACTCGCGCAGCACTTGCAAAGCAGCATCGAACAGGAACGCGCCGCGATCGCGCGCGAGCTGCACGACGACGTGGGCGGCTCGCTCACCGCGCTCAAGTTCGACCTCGCGTGGATCACGCGCCATCCGCAGTCCGACGAGGTGCCGGCGCGCGCGAGCGCGGCGCTCGAACAGGTGTCGCACGCGATCGAAGCGGCGCAGCGCATCATGCACAACCTGCGCCCTGCCATCCTCGAGCAAGGCCTGGTCGCCGCGCTGCAATGGATTGCGGCGCGTTTCGAGAAGCGCACCGGCGTCGCCTGCCTGCTGCGCACGCCGGAAAAGATCCCCGCATTGCCCAGCGGCGTGGGCCTGGTCGCCTACCGCACCGTGCAGGAGGCGCTGACGAACATCACCAAGTACGCGCAGGCGACGCAGGTGGGGATCGACCTGTCGCTTGCCGGCAAGGTGATCTCGCTGGAGGTCAGCGACAACGGCCGCGGTTTCCTGCAATCGGACCTGAGCAAGGCGCAATCGTTCGGCATTCGGGGCCTGCACGAACGCGCGCGCACCGTGGGCGGCTGGATCGACCTGAGCAGCAGCCCAAGCGGCACGACGCTGATCCTGTCAGTGCCGTTGCACGGCGTGCAGGCGGCGGGCAGTGCCGGGCGCAGCAAGGCGAAAGACGCCGACCCCAGCCGCTGGGGCGACTTGTGATCACGCCGACCCCATGATCCGTGTCATCCTTTGCGACGACCACGCGCTGATCCGCCGCGGCGTGCGCGACACATTGTGCGACGCGTCCGACATCGAAGTCGTCGGCGAAGCCGGCGACTACGGCGAGCTGCGCGAACTGCTGCGCCGCACCACCTGCGACGTGCTCGTGCTCGACATCAACCTGCCCGGACGCAGCGGCCTGGACGTGCTGCACGTGCTCAAAGACGAGAGCCTGCCGATGCGCGTGCTCGTGCTCTCGATGTTCCCCGAAGACCAGTACGCGATCCGCGCGCTGCGCGCCGGCGCCTACGGTTACGTGAACAAGGGCGGCGATCCGGGGCAGATCGTCACCGCCGTGCGCACGGTGGCGCAGGGGCGCAAGTATGTGACCCCCGAGATGGCGCAGATGCTCGTCGAGAGCCTCACCGCGCCGAACGTCGAGAATCCACACGAGCGGCTCTCCGATCGCGAGTTGCAGACCCTCGTGCTGATCGCCTCGGGCAAGCGCTTGTCCGACATTGCGGTGGAGCTGATGCTGAGCCCCAAGACGGTGAGCGTTTACCGGGCTCGCGTGCTTGAAAAACTGGCCCTGGCGAACAACTCCGAGATGACGGTTTACGCGATCCGTCACGGGCTGGTGGGTCAGTAGCCTTTTGTGCTCCCCGGCGCACGCCGCGGCGCTAAAGGAATTGACCGAGCATGCGCTCGAGGGCCACCGTCATCGGCGCCTGAAACATCGGCAGCGTCAGCAGCACGCCGACCAGCCCCACGCCCAGCGTGATCGGGAAACCGATCGCGAAGATGTTCATCTGCTGCGCGACGCGGGAGATGATGCCGAGTACCAGGTTCACGAACAGCAGCATCGCCACCAGCGGCAGCGCGATCCACAGACCCAGCGAGAAGATTTCAGCGCCCCAGACTTGCGGCTGCATGGCGCGCAGAAAAGCGAACGGTTCGGCGCTCACCGGAAAAGTTTGAAAGCTGCGCACGACGGCGGCGATGAGCAGCAGGTGGCCGTTGATGACGATGAACAGCCAGCCGACGGTGACGCCGAAGAAGCGGCTCAGGGAGGTTGCCTGGCCTCCGGTGGAGGGGTCGAAGAACATCGCGAAGTTCAGGCCCATTTGCAGGCCCGCCAGCTCGCCGGCGAATTCGATTGCGGCGAAGACGATGCGCGCCGCAAACCCCAGCGTGATGCCCACCAGCAGTTGCTGCGTGAGCACCATCAGCGCCACCGCCGAGTCGAGCTGAATCACCGGAATGGGAGGCAGCGAAGGCTGCGCGCACACCGTGATGAACAGCGCCAGCGCGACGCGCGCGCGCGCCGGCACGTTGCGTTGGCCGAGGACCGGCAGCGTGGCGAACAGCGCCAGGACCCGCGCAAACGGCCACAACAGCGGCGTGATCCAGGCGAGGAACTGGGCTTCGGTGAATTGAACCATGGCTCGCTGCGGCCGCGACGCGCTGCGCCTAACCCACGACAGACGGAATGCTTTGCAGCGTGCGCTGCACGTATTCGACAAGCGTGGTCAGCATCCACGGTCCGGCGATCGCGAGCACGGCGACCGCGGCGACCATCTTCGGCACGAACGACAAGGTCGCTTCGTGAATTTGCGTCGCCGCCTGGAAGACGCTGACGAGCAGGCCCACCGCGAGCACGGTGAGGAGCAACGGCGCCGCGACCATCAGCAGCAGGTGCAGGCCTTCCTGGCCGTAGGTGAATACCGCTTGCGAGTCCATGCGCGCTCAGTTCGCAAAACTTGCGGCCAAGGAGCCGAGCAGCAGGTTCCAGCCGTCGGCGAGCACAAACAGCATCAGCTTGAACGGCAGCGCGACGAGCACCGGGCTCAGCATCATCATGCCCAGGCTCATGAGCACACTCGCGACGATCATGTCGATCACGAGGAAGGGAATGAAGATGAGGAAACCGATCTGGAATGCGCTCTTCAGTTCACTCGTGACGAACGCCGGAACCAGCACCTTGAACGGCACGTCGGCGGATTTCACCGACGCATCGACCTTGGCGAGCTTGGCGAACAGCGCCACGTCGGCCTGGCGCGTCTGGCGCAGCATGAACTCGCGCATCGGGATCTCGCCGCGCTTGAGCGCTTCGTCGAAGGCGATGCGGTTCGCGGCGAAGGGTTGGTACGCCTGCTCGTAGACCTTGTCCAGCGTCGGGCCCATGACGAAGAAGGTGAGAAACAGGCTCAGGCCCACGATCACCTGGTTCGGCGGCGCGGCCTGCGTGCCCAGCGCCTGACGCAACAGAGAGAGCACGATGACGATGCGCGTGAACCCCGTCATGAGCAGCAGCACCGCGGGCAGGAAACTCAGTGCGGTGAAGAACAGCAGCGTCTGGATCGGCACAGAGTAACTCGTGCCGCCCGCCCCCTGGCCGATCACGAGCGGCAGGTTCGATCCGCTCGTCGCCTGCGCCCAGGCGCCCAGCGGGAGCAAGCCGAGCAAGGCGATGGCCCAGCTTGCGCTGCAGCGCAGCGCCGTGGACCTTGGCCCGCGGGTCGAGCACGGGGCGGCGTGGCGCCGGGATGACGACGCTTGTGATGCTGGTGCGCTCACGGCTGCGCCCCGTCGGGTTTGCGAAAGCGCGCGAACAGCTGCGCGAAATTGGGGACTGCCGCTTCGCTCGCCGGGGGTTCTGCTTGCGGCGCCATGTCGTGCAGCGTCGTGATGCTTTGCGGCGTCACGCCCAGCACGAGCCAGCGCCGCGCGTCACCGCTGCCCACTTCCACCGTCACGATGCGCTGATTGGGCGAGAGCGGCAGCGCCGCCACGTGGCGCAGCAAGCCGGCGCCGCCGGCGCCAAAACCCGCAGCGCCCGCGCCGAGCGGCGTGCGCTTGAGAAGCCACAGTGCCAGCGGGATCAGCACCAGAACGGCGATGAACCACAGGGCCGAGGTGAACGCGGTGGACGAAGTCATCAGTTCTTGCTGAGCCTGCGCATGCGCTCCGACGGCGTGACGATGTCGGTCAGGCGAATTCCGAACTTGTCGTTGACGACGACGACTTCGCCCTGCGCGATCAGGTAGCCGTTGACGAGCACGTCCATCGGCTCGCCGGCCAGGGTTTCGAGTTCGACCACCGAGCCCTGCGCGAGCTGCAGGATGTGCTTGATCGGGATGCGCGTGCGCCCCAGTTCCACCGTGAGTTGCACGGGGATGTCCAGGATCATGTTGATGTCGTTGCCGGCGGCCGGAGCGCCGCCGCTGCTCGTGAGGCTGGCAAACGAAACCGGCGCGACCTGTTCCACCGCGGTCTGCGCGGCGGGTGCAGCCGCGGCCGGCTTGGCCTCGGCCAACGCGGCGGCCCATTCGTCGGCCATCGCGTCAACGGGCTCGGGTGCGGCGGCACCGTTCTCAGAGGTCATGGCGTGCTCCTGGGGGTCGCGGGGCGCGATGCGGCAAGGTGGCGCTCATTGAATGATGAAGTTGGAGAAGTGGACTTGGGTGATCGGGTTATGCACGGGCGCCTTTTTCTTCTTCGCCTTCTTCGCGCTTTTCGGCTTGGGCTCTTCTTCGTCGTCCTTGGCTTCGTCGGCCGCCGCGTCTTTGGGCGTCTCGTCGGCAGCGTCTTCTTCGGCCGTGGCTTTGCTTGGCTTTTTCGGCGCCGCACTGGCATCGCCCACCGGAACGCCCAGGGTGCGCGC
>JBEBHW010000719.1:0-2385 GCA_040081145.1 Burkholderiaceae bacterium | reverse complement strand
CGGGCGGTCGTGCAGGCGCGCACGACGGGCTTCGTCGAGAAGCTCCACGTTCGCGCCACGCTGGACCGCGTCACCGCAGGCCAGGTGCTTGCCGAGCTGTATGTGCCGGAGTGGATCGCCGCGCAGGAAGAGTTTCTCGGTGTCTCCAGGATGCAAGGCGCCGACCTCGCGCCGCTCGTCGACGCGGCGCGCCAGCGCATGCGCCAGGTCGGAATGAGCGACGCGCAAATTGCAAGCGTGCAGAACAGCGGGCGCACCCAGCCGCGATTCGAAGTCACCTCGCCGATCGGCGGCGTGCTCAGCGAATTGCTCGTTCGCGAGGGCATGACGGTGCTCGCGGGGGCGACGCTGTTTCGCATCAACGGCCTCTCGAGCGTCTGGGCCAACGCCGAAGTCCCGGAAAGCCAGGCCGCCCTGCTGCGCCCCGGCACGCGGATTCAGGCGCGCAGCCCGGCGCTGCCCGGCGCGGTGTTCGAAGGCCGCTTGCAAGCGCTGTTGCCCGAGGTCAGCGCCGTCACGCGCACCGTGAAGGCGCGGCTCGAACTCGCGAACCGCAACGGCGCCCTCGTTCCGGGCATGTTCGTGCAGATGCAGTTCATGGACCCGCGTGCCGGCAAAGTGCTGCTTGTTCCTACGGAGGCCGTCATCCAGACGGGCAAGCGCACGCTCGTGATGCTGGTCGAAGACGACGGGCGCTTTCGCCCCGTCGAAGTCGAGATCGGCGCCGAGAGCGGCGGCAGCACCGAAGTCAAGCGCGGCGTGCAGCTCGGCCAGCGGGTCGTCGTGTCGTCGCAGTTCCTGATCGACTCCGAGGCGAGCCTGAAGGGGGTGGAGGCGCGCCTCAACGCCGAGCCGGCGCTGCCGCCCGGTGAGATCAAGCAACGCAATGCCCCGGCCATGCCGCGAATGGGCCAGCCATGATCGCCCGCTTGATTCGCTGGTCGATCGCGAACCGCTTCCTCGTGCTGCTCGCCAGCCTCATGGTGAGCGGCTGGGGCGTGATCTCGCTGCTCGCAACGCCGCTCGACGCGCTTCCCGACTTGTCCGACGTGCAAGTCATCGTGCGCACCAGCTACCCGGGTCAGGCGCCGCGCATCGTCGAGAACCAGGTCACCTACCCGCTGACGACGACGCTGCTCTCGGTGCCCGGCGCAAAAACGGTGCGCGGTTATTCCTTCTTTGGCGACTCTTTTGTCTACGTGCTGTTCGAAGACGGCACCGACCTCTATTGGGCGCGCTCGCGCGTGCTCGAAGTGCTGAACCAGGTGCAGTCGCGCCTGCCGGCGAACGCCAAGACCTCCCTCGGGCCAGACGCCACCGGCGTGGGCTGGATCTACCAATACGCGCTCATCGACCGCAGCGGCAAGATGGACGCAGGCCGGCTGCGTGCCTTGCAAGACTGGTTTCTCAAGTTCGAGTTGAAGGCGGTGGCCAACGTCGCCGAAGTCGCGTCGGTCGGCGGCATGGTGCGCCAATACCAGATCGTGCTGGACCCGAGCAAACTCGCCGCTTACGGCATCGCGCACACCAAAGTCATCGAAGCCGTGCAACGCGCGAATCAGGAAGCCGGAGGGTCGGTGCTGGAACTCGGCGAAGCCGAAGTGATGGTGCGCGCGTCGGGCTATTTGAAAACGCTCGACGACTTTCGCAAGATCCCGCTCACGACCTCGGCCGCAGGCGTGTCGGTGCGCCTGGGCGATGTGGCACGCATCCAGATCGGGCCCGAGATGCGGCGCGGCATCGGCGAGCTCGACGGCGAGGGCGAAGCCACCGGCGGCATCATCGTGATGCGCTCCGGCAAAAACGCGCTGGAAACGATTGCCCAGGTCAAGGCCAAGCTGCTCGAGCTTCGCGCGAGCCTGCCCCAGGGCGTGGAAATCGTTCCTGTGTATGACCGCTCGGGCCTCATCGAACGGGCCGTGACGAACCTGCGCACCAAACTGCTCGAAGAGTTTGCCGTCGTCGCGGTGGTGTGTTTCATTTTCCTGTTCCACCTGCGCTCGGCGTTTGTTGCGATCGTGTCGCTGCCGCTGGGCATCGTCGCCGCCTTCATCGTGATGCGCTACCAGGGCGTGAACGCGAACATCATGTCGCTCGGCGGGATCGCGATCGCGATCGGCGCGATGGTCGACGCCGCGGTCGTGATGATCGAAAACGCGCACAAGCACCTCGAGCGCTGGGCGCAGCAGCACGCCGGCGAAAAGTTGGCGGGCGAAGCGCGCTGGAAAGTGATAGGCGACGCTGCTGCGGAAGTCGGCCCTGCCCTCTTCTTCTCGCTGCTCATCATCACGCTGTCGTTCATCCCCGTGTTCACGCTCGAAGCGCAAGAGGGGCGGCTGTTCTCGCCTCTCGCTTTCACGAAGACTTATGCGATGGCTGCCGCTG
>JBEBHW010000063.1:0-10647 GCA_040081145.1 Burkholderiaceae bacterium | reverse complement strand
GGGACGGAAAGCACCTCGAGTTCGCTGATCGTCGCCGGAGACGCGCCGCTCGCGTATGTGAAGCGCTCCAATGCGATGAGCATCAACCCCACCGACGGCACACCCAGCGCGCCGGGCGGAGACCTGATGGTTCGCGAGAGTTCGTCGGCAAGCGCCAAAGAGCACAACCTCACGGCGCAATTCACGCAAGGCAAGGGTGACGCGTCCGACCCCGAAGTGTCTTACGACGGCAAGCGAATCGTCTTCGCGATGAAGTGCCCGACGTCGAATACGTCGACGTTCAAGAACGCGAGCAATGCCGACGTTCCCGCATGCACCGGCAGGTGGAACATCTGGGAGTACGACATGACCGGCGCGGCGCTGACGGCCGGCAAATTCAGTCGCATCACCAGTTCCACCGACCACGACGACGTCGACCCCGCCTACCTTCCGGGGAGCCAGGGCTTCGTGTTCTCGTCGAACCGCCAGACCAAGTCGTCGCCGAATCAGGCGCTGGGCCGCCAGTACTTCGCGCTGGACGAATACGAGCGAGAGCGCGTCTTGAACCTGCACACGATGGACGCCGCCGGCGCCAACATCCAACAGATCTCGTTCAATCAGAGTCATGACCGCAACCCGGTCGTGCGCCCGAATGGCGACATCATGTTCGCGCGCTGGGAGCACGTCGCCGACCGGAACCGCTTCGCGATCTTCCGCGTCAAGCCTGACGGCACCGACATGTTCGTGCTCTACGGTGCGCAAAGCCCGGGCAACAGTTTCCTGCACCCGCGCGACATGGACCCGAGCGGCCCGTACAAGGGGTTCGTCTCGAGTTCGCTGATGCCGCTGTCGCGCACGCAAGAAGGCGGCGCGCTGATGATCATCGACGCGGCGAACTATCCGGAACACAACACCCCGGCGAATACGACGGTTCCCGCGTCCGGCGGTCAGGTGCAGGGCACGCAGCAGGCGCTGAGCACGGGCATGGGTTTGTCGCTGCTCGGTCGTCTCACGACGCCCTACCCGCTGTGGGACGGGACCGATCGCGTGCTCGTCGCGTGGCAACCCTGCCAGGTCACACGCAACGGCGCCGTGGTGTCGTGCACCAGTTTGACCGCCGAAGAGCGGGCCTTGCTGAACGACCGGAACCGCCTCGCCGCCGACCAGGCCAATGACGCCGTGCAAGACAACGCGCCGGCGACGTATGCGATCTACATGTTCGACTCGGTGAAACAGACCTGGTTGATCGTTGCCGCCCCGCCGGTCGGCTTCATGTACACCGACCCGGTGGCCATCGCGTCGCGCGCCGAACCCGCGACGATTGCGCCCACCGCAGTAGACGCTGCACTCGCCGCCCAAGGCCTGGCAACGATCGAAGTGCGCAGCATCTACGACACCGACGGCCTGAACCGGATGGCCGAACAAATGCTGGTCACCGCGGATCGAGCGAACTGCCCGACGGGGGCGCCGGGCATTGCCGTGAAGGCGCCGACCGACCCGATGGACACGCGCCCGATGGTCGCCGACCTGGCACGCATCAAGAACCCTGCCGACGCGGCGTATCGCTGCACGCCGGTGCGCTTCGTTCGCGCCACACGCGCGGTCGCACCGCCCTCTTCGACGATGGGCCTGCGCTCGGCGATCGGCGACACCGAATTCGAGATGCAGCAAATCCTCGGCTACGCGCAAGTCGAACCCGACGGTTCATTCAAGCTCGAAGTGCCTGCGGACGTGCCACTCGCGCTGGCCATCATCGACTCGAAGGGCCGCGCGTTCCAGACCCACACCAACTGGATCCAGGTTCGCCCCGGCGAGCGCCGCACATGCGACGGCTGCCACAGCCCGCGCCGCGGCGCCGCGCTGAACGACGTGGCAATGGCGAACACGCTGCCTGCAGGACTGAAGGCGTCGATGGTGGCGCAGCACGCGCCGGGCGAAACCATGGCGGCGTTGCGCATGCGTCTGGAGAAGATGGTCGACCCGCTGGCGATGCGCCTCAAGCCCGACATGGTCTTCACCGACGTATGGGCCGACACCAATGTCGCGGGCGTCGCCGCCCGGCCGTCGATTTCGCTGCGCTACACCGGCAATCCGAATCCGGCGGATGACCTGGCCACACTCGCGCCGGTGAACGGCGTCGTCAACTACCCCGACCACATTCAGCCGCTGTGGACGCGTGATCGCGGTCCAAACACTTGCACGTCATCGAGTTGCCACGACGGTCTCGACAGGACCGACGGACTGCGCTTGGTCGACCTGCGCCGCGGTATCGGCGGCAGCGGCCGGCTGACCTCCTATCAACGGCTCGTCGAGGGCGACCCCGACGTTGACGCCAACGGGAATCCGCGTGTGCGCATCGAAGACGGCGTTCCCGTCATCCAACGCCGCGGCGCTCTCGTGAACTCGAGTTCGGGTGCGGCCAACACGGCAGGCATCGCACGCAAGAGCCGCCTGACCGAAGTCATGTTTGGCGAGAACCTGTTCGCGCCGGGCTCGGTGCGTGACTACTACCGTGACCCCGGCAGCCCGCACCCAAGGCACGCCACGCTGCTCAACGCCGCGGAGAAGCGCCTGCTCGCGGAGTGGATGGACCTGGGTGGCCAGTACTACAACGACCCATTCACCACGGGCACCAGCGTGCGATCCGTCACCGCGCTGAGTCAAACGACTTTCGAAACGCAAGTATTCCCGATCCTGCGCAGCACCTGCGCGGCGGGCTGCCACCAGGCGATCGGCACGGACCCGACGATTCCGACCGGCCAGACCTTTGCGGAGAACCGCTTCGTGCTCACCGGCAGCCCGGAAGGCGACTACAACGTGACGCTGTCGATGATCTCCGACACCTGCGCCGCCGCGTCGAATTCGTTGTTGAGCCGTCCGTCCACCATGCCTCACCCGGCCGGCGCGACGACCCAGACTGCGGCGGTGTTGCCTGCGGGAAGTGCCGGCTACAACGCGATCGCGACGTGGATCGCCTCGGGATGTGTGCCATGACCCTTGAGATTGCGCCCAAACGCCCGCGGTCCGCGAGCCGCGGGCTCGTTACCGCGGTCGCCCTTGCTGCCGCCTTTCTTGCGGCCTGCGGCGGCGGTTCGAACCCATTCGACAACCCGTCGAACGTGAACAACTTGACGACCTCAGGCGGGCAAACGCTCGCC
Source organism: Burkholderiaceae bacterium (assembly GCA_040081145.1). Taxonomy (GTDB): domain Bacteria; phylum Pseudomonadota; class Gammaproteobacteria; order Burkholderiales; family Burkholderiaceae_C; genus JAEMQF01. The sequence continues at coordinate 7,510 of JBEBHW010000063.1, read as the reverse complement.
TTTGCCTATTTTCAGAAGTGCATCCAACCGATATTGGTGGCGAGGTCCTGCGCCGCGTCGGGCTGCCACGACAACGTCAGCGGAACAGGCGGCGCATTGCGATTGATCGGGAGCGCCCCCGCAGTCGACTTGAGCGACCCGGCAAACACACCAGACGTGATCCGAACCAACGACATGTACAAGAACTTCTACTCATCGCAAAGCTCGTCGATCATCGGGGCGCCGACCCAAAGCAAGCTCTTGCTCAAGCCGCTCGTGCAAGGCGTGCTGCACGGGGGCGGACTGATCTTCGCGAACAGCCAGGACCCGAACGTCAAGCTGCTTGAGTACTGGATCGGCCATCCGGTGCAGGGTCAGGGTGAGGACGAGTTCAGCACCACGACCTACAACGCCATGTTCACGCCCGCATTCGACCCGGCCAATCCAGCGGCCAGCACCTGCAACACGCAGTGATACCTTGCTGCACGCGTCACGTCACCGGTCCCATGAACCCATTGAGTGCCCCCAGGCCAACCCCTGGCGTCGTCCGCGAAACCCTGTGGGCCGGGGTGCGTTTCGCCGTATGCCTCGCCGCGGCGTGTTGTGTGCTCGCGGCGGCCGGCACGCCGGCCTGGGCTGCGGACGCTGAGCCGAGCACCGAGCGCGTCCAGATCGCCGACCCGTATATCGAATTCCGCACCGGACCCGGGCGCGGCTACCCGGTGTTTTTCGTCGCGGCACGCAAGGAATGGATTGCAATCGAACTGCGCCATACCGATTGGTTCCGGGTGCGCAGCGAGGGCGGCAAGGTCGGCTGGGTGAACCGTCAGCAACTCGAAACCACCTTGACCGAAGCCGGTGGCCAGAAGACGTTTCGCGACATCGTCGTCGACGACTATCTGAAGCACCGCGTGCAGCTCGGCGCGGCCTGGGGCAAGTTCAAGAATGAGCCGATGCTCAAGCTGTGGACGAGCTACAAACTCTCCGACACGTTGACGGCCGAAGGAACGCTCGGTCAAGTGCAAGGCACCTTCTCGGGCACCGATTTCTGGCACCTCAACCTGATGAGTGAGCCCTGGTCCGACCAGCGCTTGTCGCCCTTTTTTGCGGTCGGTGTCGGCCGCTTTCGCAACATCCCGAATTCGAGCCTCGTGGGCGCCTTCAATACCGACGCGAAGCTCACCAACGCCTCGCTCGGCCTGCGCTTCTACCTGACCGAGCGCTTCATCGTGCGCACCGACTATTCGATCTACACCGCCTTCGTCGGCGACACGCGTTCCATCGAATACCGCGCCGGCACGATCGGGCTTTCCTTCTTCTTCTGACCCCTCCATCATGCGACGCCACCTCTTTAAATCCGGTAGCCTCCTCGGCGCCGTTGCGTGTGTTCTTCTGTCGCTCGGCTGGACTTGCGCGATTGCGCAGACACCTGCGGGCAGCGCCACTCAACCCGCCAACGAACAAGTCATCGTCCCGCAAGTCGAACGGCGTGGCCTGAACCTGCCGCGCTTTCCGTCGAACGACTTCGAAGTCGGCTTGTTCGCCGGCACCTATTCGATGCAGGACTTCGGCTCGAATGCGGTCACTGGCGTGCGCCTGGGTTATCACATCACGGAAGACTTCTTCTTCGAATCCGCGTACGGCCGCACCAAGGTGAGCGACACGTCGTTTCGGCAGATCCAGCCGGCCGGCATCTTTCCCACCGAGACCGTGAATCTGACTTACTACAACTTCTCGATGGGCTACAACCTGCTCGCCGGCGAAGCCTTCTTCGGCAAGAACACCGCCAAGGCCACGGCGATCTACCTGATCGGCGGAGTGGGCAGCACCAAGTTCAACCAGTTGCGCCGCCAGACCATCAACTTCGGCTGGGGCGTGCGCCTGATGCTCGCCGACTGGGCGGCTGCGCAAGTCGACCTGCGTGACCACGTGTTCTCGCACGACCTGCTGGGAACGTTGCGCAGCACGCACAACCTCGAAATGAGCGCCGGGCTCGCTTTCTATTTCTAAGGATCACCTTGCCATGCCGCCGAACTCCTCATCACGAGTCGCCATCTCCCGACGCACGGTGCTGGGCACCGCGATCGGCGTCAGCGCGGGCCTCAACTCGCCGTTGTGTGCCGCGGCGCTCAGCCCCGCGAGCCTGGCGCCGGACTTCACCTTGCGCAGCATGGACGGGCACAACCTGCGCCTGGGCGAACAGCGCGGCCAGATCGTGATGCTCAATTTCTGGGCTACCTGGTGCGGCCCGTGCCGTCAGGAAATGCCGCACCTGAATCGCCTGTACGAGAAGTACCGCGGCTCGGGGTTCGTCGTGTTCGGCGTGAACGTCGACGAAGACGTGCGCAACGTCGCGGCGATCGCGCAGAAGCTGGCGCTCAAGTTCCCGGTCCTCCCCGACACCGAGAAGAAGGTGAGCAAGCAATACGACCTCAGCGCGATGCCGTCGACCGTCTTGATCGACCGCGACGGGCGGGTGCGCCACGTGCACCGCGGGTACCGCGAAGGCTATGAAGACCTGTACGAAAGGCAAATCCGGGAGCTGCTGAAGCAATGAACGCGCTGCGCAATCCACTGTTCATCGTCTTGCTCTCATGCGCCGCGTGCGCGCTGCTGCTTTCGGGCTGCGCGATCGAGCCCTGGGTCAAGCCGTACGAGCGCGAACGGCTCGCTGACCCGATCATGAGTTCCACGCGCGACGCGCTCGCTGCGCGGCATCGCGAACACGTGCTGGTGGTTCGCGAAGCCGGGCGCGGTGCGACAGGCGTTCAGGGAGGCGGCTGTGGCTGCAACTGAAAAACTGTTGCGCTGGCTGGCGCGCTGGGCCGGCGTGCTGGGCGGAACCGTGTTCAGCGCGGCACCGTCGCACGCGGTCACACTTCCCGAGAACCGCGCAGAAGGCATGCTGCACGTCTTCAAGGGCGGCGGCGTGACGGCCAGTGGCCCGGCGCTGCTGGTGCGCAAGAGCATGGCCGACCGCGTCTCGCTCTCGGCGTCGTACTACGTTGACAGCGTGAGCAACGCGTCGATCGACGTCGTCACCACTGCCAGCCCGTTTCGCGAGCGGCGCAATGCCTACGATCTGGGCGTGGACTATGCGGTGCGCGATTCGCTGGTGAGCCTGTCGACGGCGTACAGCAAGGAACCCGACTACATCGCCAGCGCCGTGAATCTGGACATCGCTCAAGAGGTGTTCGGTGGCATGACGACCGTCAACGTGGGCTTCACGCGCGGCGCCGATCAGGTGGCCATGACCATCGACCCGACGTTTGCCGACGCCGCCAAACACTGGCAGTACCGGTTGGGCGTGACGCAAGTGCTGAGCCCCAGCTGGCTCATGAGCGCCAATGTGGAGGCGATTTCCGACTCCGGTTTTCTCGGCAACCCGTATCGCGTGGCCCGGATCTTCGGCGCCGCCGTGCCTGAGCGCTACCCGCGCACACGATCGAGCCGGTCGGTGAAGCTGCGCGCCGTCGGCGAGCTCGGTTCGCGCGACGCGCTGCGCGTCGAGTACCGCTATTTCTACGACACCTGGGACGTGCGCGCACACACGGGCGAGCTGGGCTACAGCCGCTACGTCGGCGAGAAGTGGCTGGCCGACGGGTTCGTTCGCGTGAATGGCCAGAACCAGGCGCTGTTCTACAGCGACAACGCAACTGCGGCGACGACTTACCTGACGCGCAATCGCCAGCTCAGCACGATGAATGATTTCAGCCTGGGTGGAAAGCTCTCCTACACCTTCGAGCGCGTGCCGGGCCAGTACGAAATCAAACTCAACGCCGGCTACGAATTGATGCGCTTCAAGTACAGCAACTTCACTGATTTGCGCACCGGCGCAGCGTACGCATTCACGGCTCACGTGATGCAGTTCTACGTGACCGCCATTTACTGAGGACCCCCCGATGAAGGCCACCATGAATCGAATTTTCAGCCGCCACGCGGCGGCTGCGCTGTGGACCTGCTGTGCCCTGTGGACCGGGCAACTCGCGCTCGCCGCCGAGGCTGTCGCCAACGCCCCGGCCAAACCCGCCACGGCGACCGGCCTGGACGGCCGAGTCCAAGACGTGAAGGGCGACGTGATCCGCCTGAACCGCGACTTGCTCGTGCTCGAGGAGGAATTGCTGTTCCCGGCGAACACGCAAGTGGCGCTGTTCGTCTCGATGGACGTGGGCAAGCTGTTCTCGCTCGATTCGGTGCAGGTCACGCTCGACGACAAAGTGGTTTCGAACTACCTGTATACGCCGCTCGAAGTGCAGGCGCTGCACCGCGGCGGCGTGCAACGCATGTACCTGGGCAATCTGAAGTCCGGCGAGCACACGCTGACCGCCTTCTTCACCGGCAAGGGCCCGCACGACCGCGACTACAAACGCGGCGCAACGCTCAAGTTCGAAAAGAGCACGAGCGCCAAGTACATCGAACTCCAGATCAAAGACTCGACGGGCAAATTGCAGCCCGAGTTTGACGTCAAAGTCTGGCAGTGACACCGGCCATGAGCGCAAGCAACCGCTCCTCGCGAACCCGGCAGCGCGCCTGGCGCCGCTCGCTCGTCGCCCTGGCGATTTGTGCGATTGGCACGGTCGGCGCGGGCACGCCGGTCGACGCAGCGCTGGCGGCAGAAAAAATGCGCCCCGTCGTCGAAGACCCGCATTACGGCGACTCGCTGTTCCACTTCTATCAGGAGCACTATTTTTCGTCGGTGACGAGCCTGATGGTGTCGCAGCATTTCAACCGCGTCGCGAAACACGTCGACGAGGCCGAAGTGCTGCGCGGCGGCCTCCTGCTGTCGTACGGCCTGCACCGCGAAGCCGGCCAGATCTTTGCGCAGCTGATCGAGAAGAGCGCGCCCCCCGCAGTCCAGGATCGCGCATGGTTCTACCTGGCGAAGATCCGCTACCAGCGCGGCTTCCTTGTGCAAGCGAACGAGGCGCTGGAGAAGGTCGGCAAGAACTTGCCCATCGACCTGGAAGAAGAGCGCGTGCTGCTGCACGCCAACCTGTTGATGGCGCAAGAGGCCTACGCTGAAGCCGCGAAAGTGCTCGCGAGTCTGCCGAAGAACCACAGCGCGAGCCAGTACGTTCGCTACAACCTCGGGGTGGCGCTGATCAAGGCCGGCGAGGTCGAAGACGGCACGTCGATGCTCGAACAGGTGGGCCGTGGCCGCGGCACCGACGAAGAGTCGCGCAGCCTGCGCGATCGCGCCAACGTCGCGCTCGGCTTTGCTGCGCTCCAGCAGCAGCGCCCGGACGTGGCGAAGATCGCGCTCGAGCGCGTTCGCCTCACGAGCATGCTCGCCAACAAGGCGCTGCTCGGCTTTGGTTGGGCCGATGCCGAGGCGAAGAACCCGCGCCGCGCCTTGGTCGCGTGGAATGAGCTCGCCGGGCGCAGTTCCAGCGAAGCCGCCGTCCTCGAGGCCAAGCTTGCCGTGCCCTACGCCTACACCGAGCTCGGTGCCTACGGCCAGGCGCTGGACGGCTTCAACACGGCGCTCGACAAATTCGACGCTGAATCCAAGGCGCTCGATGAATCGATCGCGGCGATTCGCTCCGGCGCGCTGCTCACCGGGCTGCTCGATGCCAACCCGGGCGAAGAAATGGGCTGGTTCTGGAACATCCGCACGCTGCCCGAGATGCCGCATTCGGACCATCTGGCGCAGGTGCTGGCGCAACACGAATTCCAGGAATCCTTCAAAAACTACCGCGATCTGAATTTCCTCGGCCGCAACTTGCAAACCTGGCTCGACAAGCTCGTCACCTTCGAAGACATGCTCGCGAATCGGCGCAAGGCGTACGCGCAGCGCCTGCCGCGGATTCTCGAGGCCGCCCGGTCGCAAACCGGCCAGACCGGGCTAGGGGCCCTGCAAAAGCGCCGCGACACCTTGGCGCAAGACCTGGCCCGCGCGGAAACGCAGCTTGATGCCACAGCGTTTGCCGACACAAAGCAGGCCGACATGCTGACGCGAATCGCGAGTGCACGCGAAACGCTGAAACGCAACGCCGCCGATCCGACCCTGAGCGAAGCCGCCGAGCAGCTGCGCCGCGTCGCTGGCGCGTTGACGTGGCAACTCTCGCAAGACTTCCCGACGCGGCTCTGGGAGGCGAAAAAGGCGCTGACCGCGGCCGACTCGGGTCTGGCCGAAGCGCGCGAACGTGAAGCGGCGCTGTCGCGCGCGCAAGTCGAAGAACCGGCGCGCTTCAACGCCTTTGACAAGCGCATTGCCGACCTGGCAGCGCGAATCCGCGCATTGATCCCGCGCGTCGCCGCGCTCAGGGGCGAGCAGCAAATTCACGTGCAGGAACTCGCCGTGGCAGAGATGGTGCGGCAAAAGGAACGACTGGGTGACTACGCCACGCAGGCCCGCTTCGCCGTGGCCCAACTCCATGACCGCGCGCACCTGGCGCAAGAAGCCGAGCATGCGAAACAGCCTTAACACGCCGCGCCTGTGCGCGCTTGCCGCGCTGTTGCTGCTGCTCGGCGCATGCACGAGCCTGCGCGAACGCCTGGCGGACAACGAGCCGACGCTCGCGAGCTTGTCCGGTCGCAAGGCCGAGATCGCACCCGACCCCGGAATCAAGGGCAGCCAGGAACAGGCGATCGCCGCGTACCGAAGGTTCCTCGACACGGCGCCGCGCGCGTCGCAGCGCCCCGAGGCGATGCGCCGTCTGGGCGATCTGGAGATGGACAGCGTCGACCAGCGCGTCGGTGACGGCCAGGCCAAGGGCGAGCTGTCCGACTACCGCGCAGCGATCACGCGATACCAGCAGTTCCTCAAGACCTATCCCAACGACCCGAACAACGGTCGCGTCCTCTATCAACTCGCGCGTGCCCATGAACAGGGCGGCGCGCTCGAAGTCGCCTTGAAAACGCTGGACCGGCTGGTCGCGGAGTACCCGAATTCGCCGTACCGCGACGAAGCGCAATTCCGCCGCGGCGAGTTGCTGTTCACGATGCGCGACTACGTTAAGTCGGAGCAGGCCTACGTTGCCGTCTTGAACAGCAACGACCAGACCTACCACGAACGCGCCCTTTACATGCAGGGCTGGTCGATCTTCAAGCAAGGCCGCCTCGAAGATTCGTTGCATTCCTTCTTCGGCGTGCTCGACGCCAAACTGGGCGACGAGAAAGAAGACGCGGCGCTCGACGCGCTGCCGAACCTGACGCGCGCGGACCGCGAACTCGTCGAAGACACGTTTCGCGTGATGAGCCTCAGCCTGGCGAATTTGCAAGGCGCCGAGTCGATTGCGCCGTACATCAACAGCGACCAGCGGCGCATTTACGAGTTCCGCGTGTACCAGCAACTCGGCGAGCTCTACATCAAACAGGACCGCAGCAAAGACGCCGCCGATGCGTTTGCCGCGTTCGCGCGCCGTGAACCCTTGCACGCCCAGGCGCCGGTGCTGCAGGCGCGCGTGATTGACATCTACCAGCGCGCTGGCCTGGCGACGCTGGCGCTCGAGGCAAAGAAGGAATACGTCGAGCGTTACGGCGTGAACAGCGAATTCCGCAAGTCGAATCCGGAAGGCTGGGAGCGCGC
>JBEBHW010000062.1:0-10648 GCA_040081145.1 Burkholderiaceae bacterium | reverse complement strand
GCGTGCCGTTCGCCTGCGCCGGCCTGTTCACACTGTGGATCAACACACGCAATATGCGCGGGCTGGAAGGCGCCGCCGTCGCGATCCGTTGAGCGCCGGTTAGAATCTCGCGCACCAGCCGGGTCACCAGTCTGCCCGCTGATGTCATCTCTGACCTGAGCCTTCGCGCTCGATTTACTCTCCTTCTGCCTGCGACTGGCGCCCAAATTTGCGGCGACAGGCCGACCTTCTCTCCAATTCAAATGACCTTCGATACCCTCGGCCTGGCCGAGCCGTTGCTGCGCGCTGTTCGCGAGCATGGCTACACGACTCCCACCCCCATTCAACTGCAAGCGATTCCAGCCGTGCTCTCCGGCGGCGACGTGATGGGCGGCGCGCAAACCGGCACGGGCAAGACCGCCGGTTTTGTGCTGCCGATGCTGCACCGCCTGATGGCGCAACCCGCGGTACGCGACGGAGGGCCACAAGGTGGCCCGCTTCGCGATCCACGGGGTCGATTGCCGATCCGCGCCCTGATCCTCACACCCACACGCGAACTCGCGGCCCAAGTCGAAGAAAGCGTGCGCGTTTACGGCAAACACTCAAGACTCGCAAGCATGGTGATCTTCGGCGGCGTGGGCATGCAGCCGCAAGTCGACAAACTGCGCCGCGGCGTCGACATCCTGGTGGCCACGCCCGGGCGCCTGCTCGACCACCACCAGCAGCGCACGCTCGACCTGAGCCATGTGGAGATCTTCGTTCTCGACGAAGCCGATCGCATGCTCGACATGGGCTTCATCCACGACATCAAGAAGGTGCTCGCGGTTCTGCCCGCGAAGAAGCAGAGCCTGTTGTTTTCTGCAACGTTCAGCGACGAGATCAAGGCGCTGGCGGATCGGCTGCTCAACAAACCGGTGCTGATCGAAGTCGCGCGGCGCAACCAGACGGCCGACACGATCGCGCAAAAAGTGCACCCGGTCGGTCGCGAAATGAAGAAGGACCTGCTCACGCACCTGATCAAGAGCAACGACTGGCACCAGGTGCTCGTCTTCACGCGCATGAAACACGGCGCGAACCGCCTCACCGAACACCTGGAAAAACAAGGCATTTCGGCGATGGCGATCCACGGCAACAAGAGCCAGACGGCACGCACCAAGGCGCTTGCCGACTTCAAGCGCGGCGACCTGCAGGTGCTGGTGGCCACCGACATCGCGGCGCGCGGCATCGACATCGACCAGCTGCCCCACGTCGTGAACTTCGAAGTGCCCAACGTTCCGGAAGACTACGTGCACCGCATCGGCCGCACCGGCCGCGCCGGCGCGCAAGGCGAAGCGATTTCGCTCGTGTGCCTTGACGAAGAGGGTTTCCTGCGCGACATCGAGCGCCTCATCAAGCGCGACATCCCGCGCGAGGTGATCGCCGGCTTCGCGCCGCCTGCAGGGGAGCGGGCCGAGCCGATCGTGCTGGGGCGAATGACGATAGGCGTGGGTGGGCAGCGCCGTTCCCCGGCCACGCCGAGTGGTGGGCGCGGCGGGCGCACTGGTGGCGGTGGCGGCGGTTCAGACCGGCGCGACTCGCGTCCCGGGCAGCGTGCAGCGCCCGTGAAGACCCCCGCGAAACAAGGATCGCCTGCACCCCGCGGGCCGGCCGCGCCGCGCAGCCCCCCAGGCCGGCCGAACGGCGTGCGTCCGCGCATCACGGAAAAGGCCTGAGTGCGCCGAGGGCCGGCCGAGTCTGCTGGAAGGCACCTCTGGCGGGTCTTGCCCAGGGTTCGAGCCCTCGAATGAAGGGCTCGTGCTGCTGTGCGTGATCGCACACATTCGCGCTGAACCGTGTCGAGGTGGCTTCCGCCGCGCCCTGCTCGCGGATAGAGTGACCAAACGTGAACGCGGGTGACGCAGGGCCGTGAAGCCTTCTGCGCACCCGTGCTCGCGAGATGACTCTCCCGCCCGGCAACTCCTTCAAAGAAATTCTTTTGCGCGCCCTTCTTCAATTCGGCCTTCGGCCCATGGCTCTGCTGCTCATCGTCGCCGCAGTGTTGTGGTTGGCAGCGTCCTGGTTGCCCACGGGCCTGCGCGGCGGCGATTGGCCAATGCATCGACCTGCGGCGTTGTTCCTGCTGGGCGTCGGTGCGTTTCTCATGTGGCTTCAGACCCCACGCGTGGTGCGCCGCCCGCCGCGCGGCTTCGAGCTGTCGTCGTTCAAACACAGCACGATGGCCGACGACACGGGTCCAGACACGCACCCGGTGGGCCCGCCCACCAGCGCCTTTGCCGACGCCGATGAAGGCATGAGTGTGGACGACGGGACTGCCGCAGCAGCACCAAACGCAGCGCAAGCTGCACCAAAAAAGCCGTCGCGCTGGCGCGCCGGCGTCTTGCGCGCGATCGAATGGCAGCGTTTCGATGCCGTCTGCATGGCCCTTTTCAGGCAGGACGGCTACGTCGTGAAACTGAATTCGGATGGCGCAGCCGGCGCCACGCAACTCTGGCTGCACTCGCCGCTCGATCTGAAACACCCGGTGCGCATCGTCCTGTGCAAACACCTGAACGACGGCCCCATCGAGACGCCCGAGGTCGACGAGTTTCGCCAGGTTCTGGAGCGCGCGGGAGTCAGCTCCGGAGCCATCGTCACTGCGGGGCGCTTCAGCGATGAGGCCAAACGATTTGCGCGGCGCAATCACATTGCGCCGGTGGACAGCGTCAACCTTTTGACGGTGATTCTGCGCCGCTCCGACGCGCAGCAACAAGACCTGCTGGCGGTAGCCACGCAAGGCGAGTATTGGCGACCGACCTGTCCCACGTGCAAAGCGAAAATGGTCGCGTTGAACGGCACTGACGGCACTTGGGGTTGCACCGGCGACTGTCAGTCAACGCTTTCCTGGATTCCGGAGAAGCTATGAGAGGGCGACTGCCGTCCTGGTTCTGGATGCTTTTGTGCGTCGCAAGTTTCGGCGGCTCTGTCCTCGCGTGGAGCCTCGAGCTCCCGGGCAAGCAGCGTCCAATTCGTCAACCGGTCGTCGAATTGACCGCCCAGAGCGAGACTGAGGTGCCGGCCCCGATGGCCCCGCCTTCCGTGCCGGCCGAACCCGCGCAAGCCGAGGCTCCGACAGCTGCACCTGCACAAGCGACGTTCGCCGCAGTCCTTCCAGCCGACACGGGCAACGCCACCAAGGTCCTGCGCTGCGTCGTGCGCGGCCGCGTCACCTACGTCGACGCGGCGGCAACGTGCAGCGACGGCTCGCCCGGCAAGCTCACCGTCTTGCCGCGGTAGTGGGGTCGGCGCACGGGATCAGAGCCCTTCGCGTTTCGCTTTCAATCTGGCTTGCCCGGCCTTGCCGCGCGCCTTCCACTGCGCGAGTTGCTCGCGGCGCTGCAATGGGCTCAGACTGTCGCGGCGCACTTCGCGCAGCAGCTTGTGGTAGTTGTGCAGCCGGTCGGCGTCAACGCCGTCGCGCACTGCGCAACCGGGCTCTTCGAGGTGGCGGCAATTGCGGAAGCGGCACGACGCCTGCAACGTGTGCACATCGGCGAAGCTCGCGGCGAGTGCGCTGTCGTCGCCCAGGGGGCTCAGTGTGCGCACCCCTGGCGTGTCGATGATGCAAGCCCCGCCGGGCAGCCGCAGCAATTGACGCGACGTGGTCGTGTGCTGGCCTCGGCCGTCGCTGTCGCGGACCTGACCCGTGTCTTGAATCGCTGCGCCGAGCAGCGTGTTGCAGAGTGTCGACTTGCCCGCCCCCGACGAGCCGAGCAGCACCAACGTCTGCCCCACAGCGAGGTAGGGGCGAAGCGCTTGTGCCGCTGCAGGCTCGCGGGCGTCGACGCTCAGCACCTCCAGGCTCGGCGGCAGCCGCTTCCGCAAAGCCTCGAGGCATTGCTCCAGGCGCAGCGGCGTGCGCGCGGCGACATCGGCCTTGGTCAGCACCACCACGGGATGCACGCCGCTGCCCTGCACGAGCGCCAAGAATCGCTCCAGACGGCGCGGGTTGAAGTCGTCGTCCAGACCCATCAGCAGCAGCGCGCAGTCGACATTGCTGACGAGCGCATGGCGCCGACCGTCACCGTCGCGCCGCGCGAGGTGCGACAGGGGTTCGGCACGAGCTTGCACCCAGCAACCCGCCTGGTCGTCGCGGCTCGCGAGCACCCAGTCGCCGACGGCCAGCTCGGTCGCCTTGGACAACATTTCGCGAACCAGGCGCGGCAGCAGACGCGCCACCTGCTGCGCCTGCCCGTCGTGCAGCATCAGCGTCTCCCGGTGCACGGCGACGACACGCATCGGGTCGGCGGGGTTTTGCAGATTCGCCAGGCATTCCTCGATCCGCCGCGCAAGCAGCGAGCTGTAGCCGATGCCGCGCAAGCGCGCCACCGCACATTCTTCTTCGTTCATGGTGAATTCCGGACTCGGTTTCGCCGGACCGCGACGCACGAGGCGAAAGCGTTCCAGCGCGGCGAGCGCAATGACGCACTCGCTCGGATTTTTGGGGGAGTCGGACCGCGGCGGCAGGAGCCGCGGAAATTCAGCGCAGGGCCGAAAGAAGGGCGTTCAGTGGCTGGGCGCGAGCGGCTCAGGCAGCGGCCGACACGAGGGCAAGCTTGGCTTCACTCATGGCATTCCCTCCTGTGTGTCGAGTTGCGAATTGCGCCACACCGCAAGTTGCAGCGGGCGCGGGCCGCGAGTCTGCCATGCTCACCGCGTCCGCGTCAACCGGGGGTTTGACCGGCGCATCCCAGGGTGTATTCAGTCAACAGGCTGCGCCGGATGCGTATGATCCGCGTATCCCGGAGTATCGCCGGGAGCTTGAAGAGGAACTGAACATGAAGTCATTGATCGTGGCCCTGGGCCTGACCGTTGCCGCCCTTGGCCTCGCCCCAGTTGACGTTGAAGCGAAGCGCTTGGGCGGCGGAAGCAGCTCCGGAATGAAACGCGACACGCCCGCGCGCAGCGCGCCCGACGCAACCCCGGCCAAACCCGGCGCGCCCGCCGCAGCCCCGAACACCGCAGGCGCAGCTCCGGCCGCGCCACCCAAGCGCTCGTGGATGGGGCCGCTCGCCGGCCTTGCCGCGGGCTTGGGAATCGCCGCGCTGATGAGCCACCTCGGCATGGGTGAAGAATTCGGCAATTTCTTGATGCTGGCACTGCTCGCCGTCGCTGCGGTCTTCCTGGTTCGCTTCCTGCTGCGCCGCTTCGGCCCGGCCGCGCAGCGCAGCGCCGCTCCAGCGGGAATGCAATTCGCGGGCGGTGCCGCAGGAGCCGGGGCGCTGCCGATTCCCGCACCGGGTGGCTCAGGATGGAGCCCGGCGAGTTCGGCGCCCATCGAGCCCTCGGCCGCATTGGCGGTCGCTGCGGCGCCGGCGCTTCCCGCTGACTTCGACGCAGCCGCGTTCGAGCGCATCGCGAAGATGATCTTCATCCGCATGCAGGCGGCCAACGACAGCGGCGACCTGAACGACTTGCGCGGCTTCACAACTCCCGAGTTGTTTGCCTCTTTGCGCCTGGAGTTGCAGGAACGCGGTACCTTGGCGCAGCAAACCGACGTCGTCCAAATCGACGCGAAGGTGATCGACTTCGCGAGCGAGGCCGAGCGCAACGTCGTGAGCGTGCGCTTCAGCGGGCTGATCCGCGAAGAGAAAGACGGCACGGCGCAGCCGTTCGACGAAGTCTGGCATTTGGTCAGGCCGCTCGATGGCAGCCGCGAATGGGCGATCGCCGGGATCCAGCAAACCGCCTGACCCGCGTCTGACAAGGGTTTGCCAAGACAGGGGGCGCAAGCCCCCTGTTCGCATTCGAAGAGCGCCATGAGATATTTGTTGTCGTTGCTAGGGTCGGGTCTGCTGCTCGGGTGCACCGTGCCTGCGCCAATGCCGGACGGCGAACCCCCGGGGTCGGCGCAATCCGCTGCTGCGGCATCTGCGACCAGCCCGGCCAGGGCGGTCAGCGCGGTCAGCGTGGCCAAGCCTGCTGCCAGCGCGCCGCTTGCGCCGGCGGTCGAGGCCTTCACGCCGAATTCGAACCTCTACATCGAAGGCATTCCGCCGGTGCCCAAAAGCCTCGTGCAGGAGGTCGAGAAATTCACCGAATTTCGTGGCCACGCGTTGGTCGACTGGCACCCGGTGCGCCGCGAGATGCTCGTCTCCCATCGCAGCCCCGGTGCCCAAACCGCGCAGCTGTTTCGCCTGGCCACGCCACTGGGCGAGTTGGAGCCGCTCACCGATTTCGCGGACCCGGTGCGCGAGGCGAGCTACGAGCCTCGCCACGGCAAGTACCTGGTGTTCGAGCGCAGCAGCGGCGGCAACGAGGCGAGCCAGGTGTATCGCCTGGATTTGCCGACGAAGCAGGTCACGCTGCTGACTGACGAGTCGGAACGCCACCACATCGAAGGCTGGCTGAACCGCTCAGGCGCGTTGCTCATCGGCTCGGTCCCGCTGGACAAGACGGCACCCGGGGGCACACGCAGCGAAGTCACGCAAACGCTGAGGCTCATCGACCCGGCGCAGCCGGGGGTGAGTCGCAAGGTCGCTGAGTTGCCCGGCGCCGGTTGGAGCGTGGGCGCGATTTCCTGGGACGACCGGCAGGCGGCGCTGACACGTTTCATCTCTGCTACCGAATCGCAAGTCTGGCTGCTGAACCTCGGCACGGGCAAGGCGACGCAAATTCTGCCGGCGCCTGGAGCGACGGAAAGAGCCGTGTACGCCGTGGGCGCGTTCACGCGCGACAACGCGGGCTTTTTCGTCATCAGCGACCGGGACGGAGAGTTCCGCGAGGTCATGCTGTATCGGTTGGCGAGCAAGCGCTGGTCGGCGCTGAGCGGCGCGCCGGCGTGGGATGCGAGCGACCTGGTCGTGAACGACGGCGTCAGGTCGATTGCGGCACGCTTCAATGTCGAGGGTCGCGACGAGTTGCGCCTGTACGACGCGCAGTCGCTCAAGGAGATCCCGTTGCCGCCTTCACTGGCGATGCCGGCCGGGAGCGTGAACAAAGTGCACTTTCATCGCAAGCTGGCCGATCTCGCTTTTTCCGTGAGCAGCAGCAAGGGGCCGAGCCAGATCTACGCCTTGAATCCGTCCAGCGGCGCCGTCGAGCAGTGGACCCAGGCGCACACCCCTGCGGGGGTTGACCGGGGCGAAGCCCCTGCGCCGGAGATCGTTCGCTGGCAGAGTTTCGACGGGCTGCGCATCTCGGGCATCCTGCACCGGCCCGCGCCCCGCTTCACGGGCAAGCGGCCGGTGCTGGTGGCCATCCACGGCGGGCCCGAGGTTCAAGCCAAGCTTGGGTTTCTGGGACAGAGCAGCTATTTCGTCGACGAGTTGGGCGTCGCAATCATTCAGCCCAATGTGCGTGGCTCGTCGGGTTTCGGCAAGACCTTCCTGACACTGGACAACGGCGTGCTGCGCGAGGACGCGGTGCGCGACATCGGCAGCCTGCTCGATTGGGTCGCCGATCAGCCGGACCTGGACGCGTCGCGTGTGCTTGTCAGCGGTGGCAGCTACGGCGGCTACATGAGCCTGGCGGTGAGTGCGCGTTATGCGGACCGGATTGCCGGCGCGATCGACATCGTCGGCATCTCGAACTTCGTCACTTTCCTGAGCAACACCGAGAGTTATCGGCGCGATTTGCGTCGCACCGAGTACGGCGACGAGCGAGATCCGCAGATGCGCGAGTTTTTGGAGGCGATTTCACCGACCCGCCACGCGCACGCGATCCGCAAGCCCTTGTTCGTCGTGCAGGGCCGCAACGACCCGCGGGTGCCCTACACCGAGGCCGAGCGAATCGTTGCGCGGGCGCGGGCGCGCAACCCCTTCGTCTGGTACTTGCGCGCGGAGAACGAGGGGCATGGCTTCGCGCGCAAGGAAAACGCCGACTACCAGTTCTACGCGACCGTGATGTTCGTTCGCGAGACGCTGCTCAAATAGCGCGCCGGCCCCCAGGAAGGTCCTTACTGCATCGCGTCGGCGCCGGCCGTATCCTTGGTTTCACTGCGGCGTGCCCGCGGACTCGAGGAGAACTCCCATGACCCTGTGCCCGATTGCCATCGTTGCCGGCTGCAAAAAGTGCCCGGCCTTTTCGGTGTGCCCTCTCAAGGGAGTGATTGGAGATGACAAGCCCGATTCGCCGGCTGACACGCCGGCCAAGGCTGCGCCGCCGAAGAAACAGTGAAGCGCGCGGCGTGCCGCGGCGAGTGTCAGGCGTAGCGCTGGCGCGCCAGCGCCGCGCCCTGCGCGAGTGCGTCGAGCTTGCGCAGCGCGATGTCGCGCCGCATCGGCGCCATGCCGCAGTTGGTGCAGGCGATAAGGCGGTGCTTGGGCACGTGCTGGAGTGCCCTGCCTATCGTTTGCGCCACCTGCTCGGGAGTTTCGACTTCGTCGCTGGCCACGTCGATCACGCCGATCATGACGTCCTTGCCCTCCAGCAGCGCGGTCAGTTCGACGGGGACGTGGGACTGAAAGCATTCCAGCGAGACTTGGCCGATGCGGCTGCGCGAAAGCGCCGGGAAAACCCGTTCGTACTGGCGCCACTCCTTGCCCAGCGTCTCTTTCCAGTCCAGATTCGCCTTGATTCCGTAGCCGTAGCAGATGTGCACGGCGGTCGTGCACGTGAGCCCTTGTGCGGCGCGCTCCAATGCGGCCACGCCCCAATCGGCTGCGTCTTGCATGTAGACGTTGAAGGCGGGCTCGTCGAATTGGATGATGTCCACGCCGTCGGCCTGCAGCGCCAACGCTTCCTGATTCAGCAATTCGGCGAAAGCGAAGGCGAGGCGTTGCCGGTCGCCGTAGAAACAGTCCGCCACGGTGTCGACGATCGTCATGGGACCGGGCAGAGTGAACTTGATCTTGCGCTGCGTGTGGGCGCGCGTCAGCCGCGCCTCCACGGCATGCACACGACCCTTCAGGCGCAGTGCGGCGATGACTTGCGGCACCATCGCGTCGTAGCGGTTGTCGCGGATCCCCATCTTGACTTTGTGCTCGAAGTCGATTCCCTCGACGCTCTCTAGAAAGCCGTGCACAAAGTGTTGGCGTGACTGTTCACCGTCGCCGATGATGGTCAGGCCCGCGTCTTCCTGGGCTTTGATCCACAACAGCGTCGCATCAAGCTTGGCGCTGGCCAAGTCAGCCCCGGCGAGTTTCCACGCCGGCCAGAGTTTCTCGTTTTCGGCAAGCCACGCGGGCTTGGGCAGGCTTCCGGCGATCGCGGTGTCGAACATAGGAGCGTCTGGGCAGGGTGCTGTCGTCAGACGAAGGGCGCGGGGCGCGTCGGCGCATGAATCCGGATGCGCGCGCCCTGCGTCTCGATCAACTGGCCGGCATAGACCTTGCGGGCCTTCTGCAGTTCGACTTCGCCGTCCAGACGCACTTGACCACCGGCGATCAGCGCCTTGGCCGCGCCGCCACTGCTCGCAAGGCCCGTGGCTTTGATGAGATCGTCCAAGGCGATGAAGTCTTGGCGCAGTTCGAATTCAATCGTCTTCACGTCCAGGCCCTCGATCATTGACCCGGGATTCTGACGCAGGCGCGTGCGGGCACGGCCCGCGGCACGCCAAAAATTTCAGTCGCGCCCGCCGTGGCCACGCTTCTTGTCGTGGCGCTCGTCGCGCGAGTCGTCGCGGTCGTCGCTGTGTTTTTGGTGGCGGCGCTTCTTTCCATAGCCCGGCTCGTACTCCGCCGACCTGACGAAGTAGACGGGGCGACCGCACGAGTCGTAGCGGTGGCAGTGCCTGCGCCAGTCCCTGGCGTGCCCGGGAGGCACGTGCAGGTAGACCGGAACCACTTCAACAGCGCGCGGTTGCGGCGCAATGATCACGGGCTGCGGTTGCCACACCGGTGGCGGCACGCTCGGGTTGCCGACTTCGACACGGCCATACACCCCGGGCCGGACTTGCCCCTCGACGATCACGCTGACGTTGGTTGCAGCACTCGCGCTGCCTGCCAGAACGAGGGCGATGGCCCACAGAGTTTTCATGGTCTTCATGTTCATCCTTGAATTGCGACGCGAGTCGCAACTCTAGGCCCGGCTGAACGAACGCGCCTCGACGCGACAGGCGCAGCCCCGCACCAGCGCGTGCCGGATTGCGCAATTGGCGGGCGGCTACCCCGGTGGCACGACCGAGCAGGCGAACTTGAATCACTTTGTAACCTCACTTGAAATGTGCTGATTGCACATTTATAGTCCAGCCATGGCTTGAAACAGAGCCTCAACTTCACCCACTGATAGGAGACGCACCATGAACACCCTTCTCAATCGAATCTTTCAGCACCCGCTGCAAAGCGCCCTCAAGCTGGCTTGCGTCACGGTGGTGCTGGCCGGCTGCGGCGGCGGAGGCGGCGGATCTTCCAGCGCGACATCGTTCGCCTACGGCCCGATCAGCGGCTTCGGCTCGATCATCGTGAACGGGGTGCGTTTTGACGACAGTTCGTCGTCCGTATCGAGCGAAGACGACGACGACAGCTCGACGCGGCACAGCAGCAGCGACCTCAAGCTCGGCATGGTTGTCGCAGTCCAGGGCGGGCCCATCACGTCGGACGATTCCGGCCACCACAGCCGCGCCGGCGATATCCGCTTCGGTAGCGAGCTGGTCGGCCCCGTGGTTGGCACCCCGGACGTAGCGAACAAGAGATTCACGCTGCTTGGCCAGACGGTACAAATCGGCGCGAACACGATCTTCGACACGCTGGCC
>JBEBHW010000718.1:0-2388 GCA_040081145.1 Burkholderiaceae bacterium | reverse complement strand
GTGCGTCGCCGCGCAAGGGCGCGCGTGCAGGCTTGGACTTGTCGCGCCAGAACATGTTCAGGCCACCGCCTCGACGGCTTGCGAGCGAGTCTGGCGCGGCGCGAGAGGTGCGGCGGCCGCTTGCTGCGCTGGGGGCAGCTGGCCGGCCGCGCTGCCAGGCGGTGCGCCCGACAACGCAGCCAGCACCAGATTCTTCGGCCCGTCCAGCGCCACCTTGCCGGCGTCGATGACGACGACGCGCTGCACGAGTTCCAGCACGGCAGGGCGGTGCGTCACGACGATCAACGTGCGCTCGCCCACTGCCTCTTTCAACTGGCGCAGGAATTGCACTTCACTTTGTGCGTCCATCGAACTCGTCGGCTCGTCCATCAGCAGGATTTGTGGCCGCGTCACGAGGCAGCGCGCGAGCGCCACGAGCTGGCGCTGCCCGCCCGACAGCATGCCGCCCATCTCGCCCACCGCCAACTCCCAGCCCTTGGGATGCGCGGCGACGACGCGGTCAAGCCCGGTGAGGCGCGCCACGTGAGCGAGCTGCGTCGCGTCGACATTCGCGCGGCCCATCAGCACGTTGTCGCGCAAGCTGCCGTTGAACAGGCGTGGCTCTTGCGACACAAAGCCCACGCGCGCGCGAAAGTCGGCCGGGTCGATTTGCCGCAAGTCGATGCCGTCGGCCTGCACCATGCCCTCGGTCGGCTGATAGAGCGATCCGAGCAGGCGCAATACAGTGGACTTGCCGCTGCCGATGCGCCCGAGGATGGCGACGCGCTCGCCTGGGGCAAACGCCAGGTTGACGTTCTTCAGCACGCGCGGCGACGCGTCGCCTCCCACATTCGGGTAGGCAAAACTCACGTCGGCCAGGGCGATGCGCCCGGTCACCTTGTGCTGCGCGATGTAGGTCTTGCCGGGTTCGCGCTCGGTGGGCAACTTCATCAGATGGTCCAGCGCGAGCATCGCGGCACGCGCGCCCTGATAGCGCGTCGCCAGGCTCACGACGCTGCCCAGCGGCGCGACGGCGCGGCCCGCGAACATGACGGCACCGATCAGTGCACCGGCGCTGACGGCACCGTCGCGGATCAGGTACACGCCCCAGACGAGCATCACGAGCGTGACGAGCTGCTGCGCGGCGGCCGACACGTTGTTCGTCCAGCTCGACAGAAAACGCGCGCGCAGCGCCGTTTCAGCAGCAGCGGCGGTGGCATTCTCGAAGCGGTACAGGAAACCGCCTTGCGCGCCGGCGGCCTTCAAGTCTTCCAAGCCCTCCACGGCTTCGACGAGTACGCCTTGCAGGTCGGCTTGCTGCGCCATGTTCGCGCTCATGGTGCGGCGCAGGCGGCCCTGGATGACGGCGGCCATGCCCAGGATCAGCGGGATCGCGATCACCATCACCCAGCCGAGCGGCCCGGCGATGAAGAAGATCATTGCGACGAAGAGCACGACGAAAGGCAGGTCGCTGATCGCCGACAAGGTGGCCGACGCGAAGAAGTCGCGCACGATCTCCACTTGCGCCAGGTGGTGCGCGTAGGAGCCCGCCGACGCCGGCCGGTGTTCCATGCGCACGCCCAGCGTCTGGCGGAACATCAGCGAGCCGATGATGAGGTCCGCCTTGCGCCCCGCCAAGTCGATGAGATAGCTGCGCAATTGGCGCGCGAGCAGGTCGAACACCAAGGCGAGCAGCGCGCCGCTGGCCAGCGCCCACAGCGTCACAAAAGCCTGGTGCGGAATCACCTTGTCGAAGACGACCGACGTGACCAGGCCGATGACGAGCATCAGCACGTTGCTGATCAACGCGGCAAGCAACGCCGAGCGGTAGTACGGCACGAAACGCCGCAGCGTTCCCCATAGCCAGTGGCTGCCGGGGTCGCGCAAGGCGCCGTCATCGAAGGCACTCGACGCCGCCGTGATCAGCGGCGTCGCAACGAAAGCGAAGCCGGTGTATTCGGCCTGCAGTTCCGATTCATGCGCTTGCACCGCAACGTACTGTTCGCCGGGCATGACCACTTCATAGTGATCTGGCGCATCGTCCAGGCGGCGCACGAGGATGCACGCGTCGCCATTCTTCAACAGCAACACGGCGGGCAGCAGAAGCGAATGGATTTCGCCGATGCGGCGCTGGATCAGCCCGGCGTTGAAGCCGGCCTCGCGCATCACGCGAATCGCCTGGTCCGGGCCCATCGCCCCCGACAAAGGCAATTCGGCGAGCAGCGATTGCGCGGAGCGCTCGCGCCCATGGTGGCGCGTCAGCCAGACGACCGAATGCAGCAAGGCGTCATCGATCCCGCTCGGTGGCGGGCCGGTGCTGGGGTGCGACGGTGCAGCGTCCTGCGCCGTGGAAGAAACCATGGAAGATGGGGTGAGCATGGGCCTGCGCAGGATTCTGGGCGGCCTGAC
>JBEBHW010000061.1:0-10662 GCA_040081145.1 Burkholderiaceae bacterium | reverse complement strand
GGCGAACTCCTGGCCGCCTTCCGATTCGAGCTGCCAATACGCGTCGGATTCCATACCGAAGGGGCGCCAGATCTTTTCCGACAGGTAGTCGCTGAGCGGGCGGTGGATCGCCCCGGCCAGGATGGCCCCCAGCAAGAACGTCTCTGCCGTGTTGTAGTTGAAGCGGGTGCCGGGTTCGGCAGCGCGCGCAAGGGTGCGCAGGTAGTCGATCACGGCGCCGGGCTGCTCGCGCTGCTGCAGAGCGAGCAGCTGGCGCCGGTCCGATTGAGGGTCGAGGTAGGTCTCGACCCAGCGCACGCCCGAACTCATTTGCAGCACGTGGCGGATCGTCACGCCGTCGTAGGCCGAGCCGCGCAGTCGCGGAACCGTCAGCGTGACCGGATCGTCCAGGCTGCCGATCAGGCCGTCGTGCAGCGCCGCACCCACCAGCGTAGAGGTGATCGACTTGGCCATCGAAAACGAGATCCAGCGTGTGCCCGCGCTGTGGCCCAAGGCGTAGCGTTCGAGCACGATCCGGCCGCGCTTGAGAATCAACACGCCGGCGTTGCGCCCGCGGCGCATGAAGTCGGCAATGCCCAGCGTCTGGCCCTGGACTTCCCAGGCAAAGTCGACGGCGTTGCCGCGTGGCAGTTCGCTTGCCGTGGCGCCGCAAGCGATCACGCGGGTCGGGTAGAGGCCGCGCATGTCGGCGAAGGCGCGCACTTGGTCCTGTGGCGCCAGCGTGAACAGATCGGCGTAATTGCCGGATCGCGGTGCTTGTTGGCTGGCTTGACGCATTGCCCTCGGGCGCAGTGGAGCGTCAGACATCGGCGTCAGATCACGCGCTGCAAGCAACGCACCGCGGTATCGTTCCAGATGTCGTCGGGGCTGACGAAGGCATTGTGCAGCTTGAAGCTCACGCCGGCGCGCTTGAAACACTCGAAGACGAGCTCGGAGCAGATGTACTTGCGGTCGCGCGTGCGCCGGCTGATGCGAAACAGGATGCGCAGGGCGATGCGCAGGATTTCGAAGTTGTCGTACGGCTTCGTCAATTCATCCATGCCAAAGCTGATCGCGCGGTTCATCGCCGCCGCGTCGACTTCGGGTTGCACGCGCCCGATCAGGATGTTGCCGCGGTAGGGTCGATTGCGGCCATGGTAGTCCTTCAGGTACTTGGACAAGGGCGCGAGGCGCACCCCGATCATGGTTTCGCTCTCGAGCACGAAGATGCGCTGCAGCTGGTCATCTTTGTAGAGGATGCCGACATGGCTCCACACCGACCCCGTGAAGCGCTGGATCAGCCGCGAGAATAGGTAGGAGCCCGAGCAGAACACCAGGTCGCCCGTCCTCAGGCTGTCGCGCAGGCCTGCGTAGGGTGTGACACTGAGGTGCTCGATCTGCCGCTTGGTCACGGGCTCGGCCACGCAGTCTCCCCGATTTCAGAATTTGTTCGATGATAGGGCTGGCGAACCGTTTTTGGCCCCCCTGAGCCCTAGGTGTGATCACTCCCCATGAAACCCCGCGACCTCCCTCCCGTCAGCCTGAGCGCCGCCTTCTGGCGCGTCATCCCCGCCGATACCGATCCGGTCGAAACCCGCGAATGGCTGGACGGCTTTGCCAGCCTGGTGCGGGACGTCGGCACCGAGCGCGGCACTTACGTGCTGCGGCGCCTGCTCGACGAAGCGCGGCGCCTGCGCGTCTCGCTGCCGGCGGTGCTGAATACGCCCTACGTGAACAGCATTGCGCTGGACCAGCAGCCGCAGTTTCCCGGCAACCTGGAGATCGAAGCGCGCCTGTCGGCTGCCGTGCGCTGGAACGCACTGGCGATGGTCGTGCGCGGCAACAAGTTCTCCGGCGACCTGGGTGGGCACATCGCAACCTACGCGTCGATTGCAGATTTGTTCGAAGTCGGCTTCAACCACTTCTTCCGCGCCGGGCAAGGCGGCGATCTGGTGTTCTTCCAGCCGCACGCGTCGCCGGGGGTTTACGCCAGGGCGTATGTCGAGGGGCGGCTGCCCGAGGCGCGCCTGACGAGGTTTCGTCAGGAGACGCTGGGCGCACGCGATGCGAGCGAGGTCGGCGTTCCGGGCGCGGCGCCCCGCGCCGCAGAGCCGCCCACGCCCACGCCCACGCCCACGCCCACGCCCACGCCTACACCGAAAAACGGCGGCCTGTCGTCCTACTGCCACCCCTGGCTGATGCCCGACTTCTGGCAGTTCCCTACCGGCTCGATGGGCCTGGGCCCGATCACCGCGATTTACCAGGCGCGCTTCATGCGCTACCTGCAGGACCGCGATATTCATCAGACGCAAGGCCGCAAGGTGTGGGCTTTTGTGGGCGACGGTGAGATGGACGAGCCGGAGTCGCTCGCCGGGTTGTCGCTCGCAGCGCGCGAGGGCCTGGACAATCTGGTGTTCGTCGTCAACTGCAATTTGCAACGCCTGGACGGCCCGGTGCGCGGCAACGGCTCGGTCGTGCAGGAGCTGGAAGGTCTGTTCGCCGGCGCGGGCTGGAACGTGATCAAGCTGATGTGGGGCAGCGACTGGGATGCGCTGTTTGCGCGCGATGTGGACGGCGTGTTGCTCAAGCGCCTGCACGAAACCGTGGACGGCGAATTCCAGGCCTACGCGGCGACCGACGGGCGCTTCAACCGCGAGCACTTCTTCAACAAGTATCCGGAGCTGCAAGAGCTCGTCGCGCACCTGTCGGACGACGACATCGACCGCCTGCGCCGCGGCGGCCATGACCCGGTGAAGATTTACGCCGCGTACCATGCTGCGGTGTCGCACCGCGGCCGGCCCAGCGTGATCCTCGCGCAGACGAAAAAGGGCTACGGCATGGGCCACTGGGGCCAGGGGCGAATGGGTTCGCACCAGCAGAAAAAGTTGGAAGACGACGCGCTGCTCGCGTTTCGCGACCGCTTCGCCCTGCCGCTGAAAGACGACGCGGCAAAGGCGCTCGAGTTCTATCGACCCGATGCCGACAGCCCCGAGATGCGCTATCTGCACGAGCGGCGCAAGCTGCTCGGCGGTTACCTGCCGGCACGCAGCAGCGTCGCGCCGCGCCTGGCCACTCCCGATGCGGCGGCCACCGCCAAGCTGATCGAACGCCTGGCAGGGCGCGAACAGTCGACGACGATGGTGTTCGTTGCGCAGCTCACGCAGTTGCTGCGCGATGAAGTCATCGGCAAACGCATCGTTCCCATCGTCGCCGACGAAGCGCGCACCTTCGGCATGCAAAGCCTGTTCCGCGAAGTCGCGATCTACGCCGCGCATGGCCAGCTCTACGAGCCCGAAGACAAAGACGAATTGCTTTACTACAAGGAGTCGCGCAACGGGCAGATTCTTGAAGAAGGAATCACCGAGGCCGGGGCCTTGAGCAGCTGGATCGCTGCGGCGACGAGCTACAGCACGCATGGCGTCGCGATGCTGCCGTTCTACATCTTCTATTCGTGTTTCGGTTTCCAGCGCGTCGGCGACTTGATCCTCGCCGCCGCCGATTCGCGCGCGCGTGGTTTCTTGATCGGCGCCACATCCGGGCGCACGACACTGTCGGGTGAAGGCCTGCAGCATCAGGACGGCAGCAGCCTGCTCGCCGCGTCGACGATTTCGAACTGCCGCGCCTACGACCCGGCGTTCGGCTACGAGTTGGCCCTCATCATGGCGCACGGCGTGAAGCGCTTGCTGGACGAGCAGTGCGACGAGTTCTACTACCTCACCGTGACGAACCAGAACCAGGCGCAGCCGGCGCTGCCGCTGGGCATCGACAGTTTGGAAGAAGGCGTCGTGCGCGGCCTGTACCGCTGCCGCGAAGCACAAGCTGGCACGGTGCAAGTGCGCCTGCTCGGCTCAGGTGCAATCCTGCTCGAGGCGCTCGCCGCCGCGGAGTTGCTCGCGCAGGACTTCGGCGTGCACGCCGAAGTCTGGAGCGCAACGAGCTTCACCGAACTCGCGCGCGACGCGCGCGAAGTGCAACGCGCGAACCGCCTGCACCCCGGGCGCGCGCGCGCGAGCCACGTGCAGGACTGCCTGGACGGCGCGCTGCCGGTGGTCGCAGCGACCGACCATGTGCGTGCCGTGCCGCAACTCATCGCCGAATACCTCAACGTCGCGTCGTACACGACGCTGGGCACCGACGGCTTCGGGCGCAGCGACACGCGGATCGCGTTACGCGCATTTTTCGAGGTCGACCGTTTTCACATCGCACTGGCCGCGCTCGAGGCCTTGGCGCGCAGCGGCGCGGTCGAGCGTGGGCTGGTTGCGCGGGCGATCGAGCGTTACGCGATCGATGCGCAAAGCTGCGCGCCGTGGAGCGTTTGAGCGCTTTCCTCAAGCACTCAAGCCGAGCGCGCGCAGCGTGACGCGCCCGCCTTCGCCGTCGGCGACGAGTTGCTGCGACAACTGAAACGCGTGCACGGCAGCGGCGGTGTGCGGGCCATAGACGCCGTCGATCGCGCCGATGCGAAAGCCGCGCAAGTTCAGTTCGGCCTGCAGGCGCGCAATCAGCGCTCCCTTCATGTTAGGCGTCTTCAGGCGCAACACCAGCCCGGCGGGTTGATACGGTCGCAGCCGGGAGGGCTCGTCGTAGTTGATCATCGGCGGCAGCACGCCGACGTCCCAGCGCCGGCCGTCGACCTCAGCGCGGATCACGCCCGTCGCCGTCGAATGCGCCTCGATGGTTCCGCCCGCGCCGTCGCACATCGCGATGTGCCCGATGAGCGTGGGCGCCGGAAAGCGCAGCACAAAAGCGCCGGGCGTCGACTTCGCGATCACGATAGGCACCGTGCATTGCGCGCGCTTTGCGTCGGCGCGCCAATGGCCGGTGTAGGCGTCTGCCGTGCTTGGGTTTTTCGCCTGGTCGCAGCCGAAGAGCTTGCGGCTGACCTGGTAGACGCACCACGAGGCGAACTCGGCGCAATCCCACGGGCCGGTCCAATTCGGGTTGTCCTTGGGCACCTTGACGCCCAGCACGTAGCGCTGATTCACGTGCCGCGCCGCGAGCCCGAGCAGGTCTGCGCCAGTGGCCATGTCGCGTCTCCGAATCAAATCACGACCGCAATCGCCGCCTTCACGCCGGCGAAGAGCGCGTCGCGAAATGCGTTGATGGCGCGCTGCGCAATCGCCTTGCTGAGCACGGCCACAGCGCGCAACTCGGCCTGCAGGGTCCTGGCTTCGTCGTCGAGTTCGGACTTGAACGTCGCTTCGTCGATGTCGCCCACAGCAAACGCTTCGCCGATCTCCATCAGCGCGGCTTCGTGCCCCTTGGCGATCTCGCGCAGAAAGTCCTCGAGTTGCGGCGCGTTCGCCGTCACCGCGTCGGTTGCTGCGCCGAGCGCTGATCTGAAAATCGATTCCCAGTCGATCGCCATGGCTGCCCTCACGGTTCACTGTCCGGTGCCGCGGGGTTGCTGTCGGCGGCATTGAGCTGCTTCGCCTTTTCGGCGCGCAGCGCGGCGGCGAACAGGCGCTGGAAGCGGTCGCGGTGAATGCCCAGCAGCCGCGCGTTGTAGTCGTCGCCGTTCAGATGCGCCGCGCGGTACTTGACCCAGAAATCGAGGATCGTCTTGGCGATCGCCTCCGAGTCGGCATTGAGCGGGCGCGATGCTTCGCGAACCAGCATCACGCGAATTTGCGTTTCGGTTCGACCCCAGTCGTCGGCGAAGTCACGGTAGCTGAGCGCTGCAGGCCGCGGCGGCGCGGCACGCGCCGAAATCATGCGGTCGTAAAAGGCGAACACGGCCGCCGAGGTGTCGGCAATGCCGCGCGCCGCTTCGGCGTCGTAGTCGGCGACGAACTTGACGCCCGAACACGCCGCAAGCAGTGCGCCGAGAACCCCGATCACGAGCCCGCGCCATGCCCCGAACACGGCGCGGCGCGGCATTGCGAAGCTCATCGCGCGGGCCTCAGCATGCCGTGTCATGGTTGAAAGCGGCTGGCGGTGTCATGGCGGAAAGTACCGAATTTTCATTCTAGGCGCCTGGGGCTGCGCCGCGCGAACACGCGCCCTACCGCTGCTTACGCCTGCGGCGGCGGCGACTCGCCCACCACGGCGCTGCGCTGGAGCGGCGCATTGACGCAGGCCGCGCAAGCGCATTCGCTCGACATGCAGGCGAACAACTTTTTCTCGCACACAGGTTCGAACGGCAGCACGCTCAGGCAACGCATCAACACGACAGGCTACACGTGGAGCGCGATTGCCGAGAACATTGCCGCGGGTCAGGCGACGGTGAATGGCGTGGTCGACGGCTGGATGGCCAGCGACGGGCATTGCGCGAACCTCATGAACCCGAGCCTGGTGGACGTGGGGCTGGTCTGCGTCGCCGGGACGGCGAGCAGCAGCTTCTCGACGTACTGGACGATGGACCTGGGCAAGCCGTAAGGGCAGTGTGTCCGTCGCACGGCGGAGCAAGACTCACTGCGCCGCCTCGATCACGCCTCCGCCCAGGCACACTTCGCCGTCGTAGAGCACGGCCGATTGCCCCGGTGTCACCGCCCATTGCGGCGCGTCGAAACTCAACGCGAATTCGCTGCCGTGGCCTCCGTCGGGCACGACCAGCTCGCACGCAGCATCGGCCTGCCGGTACCGCGTCTTCGCGCTGCTCCGTGCCGGCGCGGGCGGCGTGCCGGCGACCCAGCTCGCGTCGAGCGCGGTCAGCTGCAGCGATTGCAACATCGGGTGGTCGTGGCCCTGCACAACCACGAGCGTATTGCTCGCGATGTCTTTTCGCGCGACGAACCAGGGCGCGTGATCGCCGCCGCCGCGCACGGCGCGTCTTGCTTTGACCCCGCCGATGCCCATGCCCTTGCGCTGCCCCAGCGTGTAAAAACTCAAGCCCACGTGTTCGCCGACGACGCGCCCGCGCTCGTCTTCGATAGTGCCAGGTTGATTGGCCAGGTAGCGCTGAAGAAACTCGCGGAACGGCCGTTCGCCGATGAAGCAGATGCCCGTGGAGTCTTTCTTGGCCGCGACCGGCAGACCCGCCTCCACCGCCAAACGCCGCACCTCCGTTTTGGGCAGCTCACCCACGGGGAACAAGGTCTTGGCGAGTTGTGCCTGGTCCAGCCGGTGCAAGAAGTAGCTTTGGTCTTTCGTGCGGTCCCGCCCGCGCAGCAGCTCGAAGCGGCCGTCGGATTCACGCACTCGCGCGTAGTGCCCGGTGGCAATTTTCTCTGCACCCAGGCGCAGCGCATGGTCGAGAAATGCCTTGAACTTGATCTCGGCGTTGCACAGCACGTCGGGGTTGGGCGTGCGGCCGGCCTGGTATTCGCGCAGGAACTCGGCGAAGACGCGATCTTTGTAGTCGGCGGCGAAGTTGACGTGTTCGATCTCGATTCCCAGCACATCCGCCACCGCCGCCGCGTCGACGAAGTCGGCGTTCGACGAGCAGTATTTGCTGTCGGCTGCGCTCGAGTCGTCGTCTTCCCAGTTCTTCATGAACACGCCCACCACTTCGTGGCCAGCGCGCTTGAGCAGCCAGGCGCTCACGGCCGAGTCCACGCCGCCGGAAAGGCCGACGACGATGCGTTGATGTTTTGTTGGCGCAGCAGCGTTCACGCGCCGATTATCCCGGCCGGGCTTACAGTGCGGCCTTCATGGACATGCAACTGCTGGGGCGCACAGCGCTCGTCACGGGCGCCAGTGCCGGCATCGGCCGCGGCATTGCGAAGGCGCTCGCGCTCGAAGGCGTGCGTCTGGCGATCACGGCACGGCGCGCCGACAAACTCGAAGAACTCGCCGCCGAGATCGCCGCTGCCGGCGCGACGGCGCCGACCCTCATCGTGCAGGACATGCTCGCGCCCGACGCAGCGCAGCGCATCGCGGTTGCTGCGCTCGCCGGCCTGGGCGCGGTGGACATCCTCGTGAACAACGCGGGCGGCTCGCGCGCTTTCAAGGAGCTTCACGTCGACGAGGCGGCGTGGACTGAGGCGCTCACGCTGAACTTCCACCGCCCGCGCCAACTCGGCGACGCGCTGATCGACACCATGATCGCGCGCCAGTGGGGGCGCATCGTCAACATCACCGGCAAGAGCGAACCCGACCACGTGAATGGCGCGTTTTGCGCGAAAGCGGGCGTGCACAGCTGGGCGAAGGGCTTGAGCCGGATGGTGGGTCAACATGGCGTCACGGTGAACTGCATCGCGCCCGGGCGCATCCACTCCGAGCAGATTTTCCGCAACTACACGCCGCAGTACCGGCAGTGGCAAAGCGAGAACGAGATTCCAGTGGGGCGCTACGGCGAACCGCAGGAACTCGCCGATCTCGTTGTGTTTCTCGCGAGCCCTCGCGCGGGCTACATCACCGGCGCCGTGATTCCTGTGGATGGCGGTTTGCGCCGCTACCAATTTTGAAGGAGCTCATCGCATGACCCACATGACTCGACGCACGCTGCTTGCGGCGTCGGCATTCGCGCTGCCGGGCGCTGCCTTCGCCCAGGCCGCCTGGCCAAGACAATCGGTGCGCTTCGTCGTGCCGTTCGCGCCCGGTGGAACCTCGGAAATCGTTGCGCGCACGGTGGCCAACGAACTGACGCGACAGCTCGGCCAGACCGTCTATGTGGAAAACAAGGGCGGCGGCGCCGGCATCCCGGCGATGCAAGACGTGGCCAAGGCCACGCCCGACGGCCACACCATCATCCTCGGCCACGTCGGCTCGCTGGCGGTCAACCCCTACATCTTTGCGAACCAGCCGTACGACGTGAACAAGGACTTCGTTCCCGTCACGCTGCTCGCCAAGGTGCCGAACCTGTTCGTCATCCACCCCGAGGTGCCGGCGAAAGACTTCAAGGAATTCGTCGCCTACGCCAAGCAGAACCCGGGCAAGCTGAATTACGGCTCGGCGGGCAATGCGAGCGCCGGGCACCTGGCGATGGAGTACCTGAAGCTCGTGACGGGCATGTTCATCACACACATTCCGTACCGCGGCACCGGCCCGCAGTTGACTGACTTGCTCGCCGGGCGCACGCAGGCGTCTTCCGCCGGGTTGCCGGCGCTGCTGCCGCACATCAAAGCCGGCAAGCTGCGTGCGATCGCCGTCGGCACGGCGCAGCGTCTGACGCAATTGCCCGACGTGCCCACGGTGGCCGAGATGGGCTACAAGGACTTCGAGACCTCGCAGTGGTACGGCATCCTCGCGCCCGCCGGTACGCCGCGCGAAGTGGTTTTGCGTCTTCAGGAAGAGTCGCTGAAGGCGTTGAAGTCGAACTCGGTGACCGAGCGCTTCGCCAGCGACAGCGCGGTGGGCGGCGGCGGCCCGCCGGAAGAGTTTGCTGCTTTCATCGCCGCGCAGCAGAAGGTCTGGAAAGAAATCGTCTCGCGCGCCGGGATCAAGCCCGATTGAGCCCGACGCTCACGACCACGCTCACGGCCGCAGTTCCGGCTGCCAGAGCGTTGCGTCGGCGTGCAGCAGGTCCAGGCTGAAGCGCTTGCCCGCCAGGTGATCCTCGATACAGCGCAGCAGCAAGGGGCTGCGATGGCGCGCGCTGCTCGCGCGCACTTCATCGGGCGTCATCCACAGCGTGCGCACGATCGGGTCGTCGAGCGCCAGGCTCGGGTCGGCCTCGCCCACCGTCCCGCGGAAGGCGATTCGCAGGTAGGTCACATCTTCGCCACTGCGTTGGCGCACAAAGCGCGACAGGTAGACGCCGAGCACCGCCTGCGGCGTGAAGTGGCGCGCCGTCTCCTCCAGCGTCTCGCGCACCACGCCTTGCAGCGGCGACTCGCCGGGGTCGAGGTGCCCCGCCGGGTTGTTCAGCTTCAAGCCTTCGGCGGTGTTTTCCTCGACGAGCAGGTAGCGGCCGTCGTGTTCGATGATCGCGGCGACGGTGACGCTGGGTTTCCAGCGCCCGTTCGGCGTCGCGGGCTTGGCGGGCGGGTCCATGCGCCATTGTGGCGTCGCAATTCAGCGTTGACCTCGTGTGGAGCGCTTCGCCCGGCTAGGGATAAGCACTCTTTCTCGGTTGCCCCAGGCTGGGCAACATCCGGGCACAGCGGCGCGCGCCGCAGCGCCGCAGCCACAATCCCTTCCACCCGACCCTTTGAGGAGAACCCATGTCCCCCCACCCTGTCCTGCGCCGCTCCCTGCTCGCCTTGGCGTGTTCCATGGCACTCGCTGCCCCCGGCTTGGCCCTGGCCCAAGCCAAGCTCAAGGTCGCCGGCATCTACACCGTGCCCTTCGAGCAGCAATGGGTGAGCCGCATCCACAAGGCGCTGAACGCTGCCGCTGCGCGCGGCGAGATCGAGTACAAGGCGAGCGAGAACGTCGCCAACGCCGACTACGAGCGCGTCATGCGCGAATACGCGACGGGTGGCAACACCTTGATCGTCGGCGAAGTGTTCGGCGTCGAAGCGGCGGGGCGCAAGGTTGCGAAAGACTTCCCCAAGGTGGCGTTCCTCATGGGTTCGTCGGGCAAACCGGCGGCGCCCAACTTCGCCGTGTTCGACAACTACATCCAGGAGCCCGCCTATTTGTCGGGAATGGTCGCCGGCGGAATGACGAAGAGCAACCGAATCGGCATGGTCGGCGGCTTCCCGATTCCCGAAGTGAACCGCCTCATGAACGCCTTCATGGCGGGCGCGAAGGAGGTGAATCCGAAGGTCGAATTCACGGTGAGCTTCATTAACAGCTGGTTCGACCCGCCCAAGGCCAAGGAAGCCGCGATCGCGATGATGGACAAGGGCGCCGATG
>JBEBHW010000717.1:0-2392 GCA_040081145.1 Burkholderiaceae bacterium | reverse complement strand
GTCCACAGCCACGCCTTCGGCTCGCAGCGCGTCGGTAATTCCGCGAATGTGCACTCCCTCGACGGCCTTGCCCTGGGTCCGGTGGTGGTAGAGCACACGACTCACGTCGGCGCGCAGGTTTCTGTTCAACATTGCCGCTTTCAACAGTTCGAATGACTGTGACGCTGGCCTAACATGTCGAGGCGCCGTACGGCCGCCTCACCGGCTAGCTTGTGCGGCGGAATGGCCGCCATCGTTTTCGGCTACGGATTCTGCAATGAGTTTCGCCCTGTTCACGTTCTACATTCTGTGCAGTTACTTGCGCCCGACCGAACTATTTGCGCCGGAACTGGGCGCGTACCGGCCGATGCTTTGGCTATGGGTGATCGCTTTCGTCCCCGCGCTCGCGCGCGCCATTTCTCGCGGCGAGTTCAGCGCGCGGGGCACCCATGTGGGTCTCTTGGCGGCCTTCGTGGCCGTGATCGCGGCCTCTCAATTCGCCAACCAATGGGCTGGCGGGGCGCTGCCCTCAGTCCTCGACTTCAGCACTTCGGCGATGCTGATGGTGTTGTGTTTCCTGAATCTGACGACGACGCGTCGAGTGCAGCTGACCTGCGCTGCAATTGCCGCAAGCGTCGTTGTGCTCGCCCTGATCAGCGTCTATTCCTTTCACACGGGTTTTATGGCCCAGGAACTCGTCCTGAGGCAGAACACGGATGGTGATGGCAGCGGTGACTTGGGCGCAGTGGCCGACATCCCTGCGCAGGACACATCCAGCAAGCACATCTTGCGCATCCGAAGCCTGGGCTTCCTCAACGATCCAAATGACTTCGCTCAAGCGATCGTGATGGTCCTGCCGCTACTCCTGCTCGGCCAGGCTGGGCGCAGTGTCCCAGTGAAAATTGCCCTGGTCGGATTGCCAAGCGCACTGCTCGGCTACGCGATCTACCTGACCCAGTCTCGCGGCGCGCTGCTTGGCATAGCATCGTTGGCCTTGTTTCCGCTGCACCGATGGTTGGGAACGTTGCGTACCGCCATCTTGCTGGGTGCGCTGGCGCTTTTCGCGGTTGGCGTCAGTTTCGGTGGACGCGAAATCTCGTCAAGTGAGAGTTCTGCGGCGCAGCGAATCGACGCCTGGAGCGACGGGCTCTACATGCTGCGAGCCAAGCCACTGTTTGGTGTGGGCTATGGAAACTTCCTTGACCACCACGACCTCACGGCGCACAACTCGTTCGTATTGTGCTTCTCGGAGTTGGGGCTGCTTGGTTACTTCGCCTGGATGGGTTTGATCGTGCTCGCGTACAAAGGCCTGAACCAAGTCATTCAAGCCGCGCCCCCCGAACGACCTGAGCGCGCGTTGGCGC
This sequence comes from Burkholderiaceae bacterium, assembly GCA_040081145.1. Taxonomy (GTDB): domain Bacteria; phylum Pseudomonadota; class Gammaproteobacteria; order Burkholderiales; family Burkholderiaceae_C; genus JAEMQF01. The sequence continues at coordinate 1,049 of JBEBHW010000717.1, read as the reverse complement.
AGGCATTACGATCATCGCTTGTCGGTTTCTTGGCCTGCGCTTGGTTCTTGTCCCGCACGTATCAGCCGGGCCTGTACATCTTGCTCGCAGTGTGTATCGCCTGCTGGTACTCCGACCAGAGAACGCGCGCAGCGCAGCCGTTTGGGGAAGCTTCCGCCGGATTGCTACCTCCATGGCGAAAGTCCACCGCACTGGCGATGCTTGCCAGCATTGCGACGGTCTATGCGTTTGTGCTGTCGCACAACCTCGGGCGCTAGTTAGCGCTCTACCGCCCCGATGTCGATCGCTGGGCCGTTGATGGTCCGGATGACCGGCATGCGGTTCGCGTCGAGTTGATGGTTGATTGAATGGCTGGCCGCCGCCGCTGGGCCGGTACTTCCCGAGTTCAAGACGGAGCTCCCGGCAAGTGGCGCGTAACTTGTCAAGTCCATGGGGGTACTCGGGCCCACCACCAGGCTGGTGCTGCCTGCCACGCTCCCGCTCAGGCTCGTCCGCGCCGCGGCCCAGCCGCTGCGAATCCAGTTGACACCCAGGCTCAGATTGCCGTCTTTGATCCAGCTGCTGCCGACGCCGTCGTTTTCGGCCTCGCGAAGATACGCCTGACCCTCGAAGTAGAAGATGTTGTTCCAAGCTTGAACAGTTTCCTCGGTTGTCGAGATCCGGAATAGTCGGCCACTGCCGCCAGTGCCGTGCACCGTATTGTTGAAGAAGTACAGCGTGCCCTTGCGGAATAGCGGCTCGCCCCAGCTCGCACCCGGCGTGCTGCCGAAGTGGTCACCGCCGTAGTGCACGATGGCGCGCGCCCCGGCGTCGTTACGCAACACGTTGCCGTAGACGAATGTCGCCCGGTACGCAGGGTTGGCCAATGCTGCAACCGGGTAGTCCTCGGCTTCGACCAGATCCAAGGAGTGCGCGCCGCCCTCAATGAAGTTGTAGCGGATGACGCTGCCGACGGATCGGTCCTTGTGCTGGTTTCCCGTAGCCCCGGAGCGCATCGGGCCGTAGCGATTGAATTCGAGCACCAGGCCTACGCTTTGCAGGTAGGTCGT
>JBEBHW010000716.1:0-2396 GCA_040081145.1 Burkholderiaceae bacterium | reverse complement strand
GAGTATGCCGGCCTCTCGGCGGCTGTGGTGACGAACGGCGACCAGGGCCTGGCGAAGCGCTGGTGCGACGAGTTGCTCGCGCTGGCGTGGGAGCAACGCGCCAAGTTCGTCTACAAGATCGAGGCGCTGCCCGCCTCGATGGCGCGCGCCGCAGGCCTGGCCGCCGCCAAACCCGCGGGCAGCGGGCCCATCATCCTGCTCGACCACAGCGACAACTGCGCGTCCGGCGGAACCATGGACACGATGACGGTGCTCGGCGCGATTCTCGACGCGGGCCTCGAAGACGTCGCCGGATTTGCGATCTTCGACCCCGCCGCAGTGCAGCAGCTGATCGCCGCCGGAGTCGGCGCCGAAGTCACGCTGGCCCTGGGTGGCAAGCTCGATATGCCGGCGATTGGGCTGAAGGGCGCGCCGCGCAGCGTCACCGGCCGGGTGCGTCTGATCAGCGACGGGCGCTACCGCAATCGCGGCCCGATGGGGAGGGGTGAGCTGAACGACATGGGGCCCACCGCCGTGCTCGACACCGGCAAGGTGCAGATCGTGATCATCTCGAACCACGTCGAGCCGCATGATCTGGCGGCGTTCACCGCCGTGGGCATCGCGCCCGAAACAAAGCGCTTCGTCATGCTGAAGAGCCGAATCCACTGGCGCGCCGGCTTGAAGAAGCTGGCCCACGCCGTGGTGGAATGCGCCGGGACGGGCGTGTGCACGTCGGACTACGCGGCGCTGAATTTCAAAAACGTGCGCCGGCCAATCTATCCGCTTGACTCGATCTGAACAACGCATCACGGCATAATCGACCCCGGTCGGCAGTTCACCCAGGCGTTGCCGCGTGGTTCACACCACGTGCTAAACCTGCCATCGATAGCTCAGGCCTCCCATGCGTCACCCCGCATGCGCCAGGCCGGAAGACGGCAGCCACCGGCGCCCTGAATAAGTCTTCAGGGTTCTCACGCGCGTGCTTGGACGTTTGTCCGGCAGACCTGCCGGTTTGGAGACCCCCATGCCCCGAGAAGCCTTTGCTCTTGCCGTTCCCGACGTGAGCGCGTTCGCGCGCGCGCTCGGTCGATCGCTTGCCGAGCGTCACGCGCGCAAGCCCGTGCCACCGAGCCACGTCGAGTTGCTGAACATGCTCGCGCGCGCCGCGGGCCAGCGCAACATCCAGGCGCTGCGCGCCACCCCGCCCGCAGCCGCAGCCGCCGTTGCTGCAGCGCCGCGCCCGCGCGCCGCAAGCGAGACACCGTTGAGCGCCAACGCGCGCAAGGCGCTGGCCCAGTTCGACGCTCAGGGCCGGCTGTTGCGCTGGCCGGTGAAGTTTTCGGTGCAGCGCCTGGCGATGTGGACGCTGTGGACGCGCTTTGACGCGAAGCGCGTCTATACCGAGAAAGAAGTCAACGCGGTGCTGAAGCAGGCGAATGACTTCGGCGACCACGTCACGCTGCGCCGAGAGCTCATCAATCACCGATTGATGTCGCGCAAAAGCGATTGCAGCGAGTACCGCAAACTCGCCGCCCGGCCCGATGACGAGACACGCGCGCTGATCGCCGCGTGGCGCAAGCTGCACACGTAAGCTGCGCGTCGGCGCGCCTCACCCACAAGCAGGTGCGCCACTTGAACATGACGGCCTCTGAAGCTTCGAGCACGCGCCGCGCTGACATCGGTCGATCCTGCGCGTTGACCCGCATCAAGCGCCGAACGCGTCGAGGAGCGCAGCATTGGGCGGATGCAACCACCCGCTGCAAAGGCCCACAATGAACATGCACCCCCTGGTTCTGATCCCCGCGCTGCTTGCAGCGAGCCTTGCTCTGGCTGCAGAACCCGCCAAGATCGACTGGGGGGCAATCCCGCAAAAGAGCGTGCCGCTCTTCTACCCCGGGCAATCGTCGTATGAATGGGTGCGAAGCGTTGCGCACAAGGGCGCGGTGGCGCGGGTCACGCGCGGCGAAGCCTGTACCTTCTGCCACGACGAACCCGACGCCGAGAAGGACCTCGGCCAGAACATCGTCAAGGGCAATCGCCTGGAGCCCACACCGGTGGCGGGCAAGAACGGCTCTGTCGAACTCAAGGTGCAGGCCGCCTACGACGACAAATTCGCCTACCTGCGCTTCCAGTGGAAAACCCAGCAACCCTATCCGGGCACGGAGCACCCGTACCTGCGCTTCGACGGCAAGGACTGGAAGACTTACGGAGCGCCGAAGCTCGACAAAGTGGTTCAGGAGGGCAAGCAGCCCGGCATGTACGAAGACCGCATGACGGTCATGATCGACGATGGCTCGGTGCCTGGTTTTGCCGAGCAGGGTTGTTGGCTCACGTGCCACGACGGCCAGAGCGACATGGCCAAGCAATTCACCAAGGACGAACTGAACTCCAATCCGTTGTTGCAGGCGATCAAGAAG
>JBEBHW010000060.1:0-10709 GCA_040081145.1 Burkholderiaceae bacterium | reverse complement strand
CGCTGTGGTGGGCCTGATCGGCGTCATCCTGGCGGTGCAAGTGCAAGTCATCGGCCGCTACGTCTTCAACGACACGCCCACCTGGGCCGAGGCGTTGGCGTTGCAACTCGTTCTTTACGTGACGGCGCTGGGCGTTGCCGTCGGCGTGCGCGACGCCGGCCACATCGGGCTCGAGTCGCTGGTCGTCTTGTTTCCCGACGTGTGGCGCCTGAAGTTCGAAATCCTGATTCACGCCTTGGTCGGTTTGTTCGGGGGGATCATGGCGTGGTCCGGCTGGGTCTGGACAACGCTCAAGTGGAGCGACATCAAGCCGATGCTCGGGCTGCCGGTGGGCGTGGATTACGCCGCGCTCGTCATCGCCGGCGTGCTCATCGTCTTGTTCTGCACCGAGCACGTGATCGCCTTGGTGCGCGGCGAGGAAGTGGTGCCGGCGTGGAACTGACGGTCCTCGCGCTCAGTTTCACGGTGCTGCTGTTGCTCGGCGTGCCGGTCGCGTTTGCGATCGGCTTGGCGTCGGTGGCGACGATCCTCGTCGCCGGCTTGCCGGTGGCGGTGGTGTTTCAAAAAATGGTCGGCGGGATGCAGGTCTTCTCGTTCCTCGCGATTCCCTTCTTCGTCTTCGCCGGCGAGTTGATGCTTTACGGCGGCATCGCGCAGCGCATCGTGCGTTTTGCCAACTCGCTGGTCGGCCATGTGCGCGGCGGTCTGGGAATGAGCAACGTGCTCGGCTGCACGATCTTCGGCGGCATCGCCGGCTCGCCGCTCGCCGACGTGAGCGCGATGGGCTCGGTGATGATTCCGCTGATGAAGCAGGAGGGCTACCACGCCGACTACGCCGTCAACGTGACGACCCACGCCGCGCTCGTGGGCGCGCTCATGCCGACGTCGCACAACCTGATCATCTTCACGCTTGCGACCTCGGGCATCGCGTCGGTGAGCGTGTTCAGTCTGATTCTGGCCGGCGTGATCCCGTCGCTGATTCTCACGCTGTGCAACCTGGCTGCGGCCTACTTCGTCGCGGTCAAACGCGGCTACCCAACGCGCGGTGCGTTTGCCGGCTGGCGCGAAGTGGGCTTGTCGTTCGCGGCGTCAGTGCCGGGCTTGTTGATCGTCGTCATCATTCTCGCGGGCATCCTGAGCGGCGTCTTCACGGCCACCGAATCGGCGGCGACGGCGGTGTTCTGGGCGCTCATCGTCACCGTGTTCGTCTATCGTTCGCTGACCTGGGAGCACTTTCTGAAAGCGTGTGCCAAGGCGTGCAAGACGACCGGCGTGGTGCTGTTCCTGATCGGCATCTCCGCCGCGTTCGGCTACTTCATGGCGCTCTACGAGGTGCCGCAGAAGACTGGCGAGCTGATGAAAAGCATGTCCAGCGAACCGTGGGTGATTTTCCTCATGATCAACGTGCTGCTGTTCGTGCTCGGCACGTTTCTCGACATGGCCGCGACGCTGCTGATCTGCACGCCGATTTTCCTGCCGATTGCGATGCAATTCGGCATGGACCCGGTGCAGTTCGGCATCATGATGCTCATCAATTGCGCTTTGGGCCTGAACACGCCGCCGGTGGGAACGACGCAGTTCGTCGGCTGCGCGATCGGTGGCATCACGGTGGGCGAAGTGATGCGTTCGATCCTGCCGTTCTACAGCGCGCTGATCGTCGCGCTGATGCTCGTGACGTATGTGCCGGCGTTCTCGCTGTGGTTGCCGGCGATGTTCAAGTGAGAATCGAAGTGATCGGATCGCTCTAGGAGCCTTCGTCTTGCAAATCAATCCCGCCGCTTCTCATTTCAAGATCTGGCCTAGGCGTTTGCCGCGCGAACTCGTCGTGCCGCGCACTTCGCTGTGGTTCAACCTCGAAGTCGCTGCGCAGCGTTACCCGGACAAGGACGCGTATCGGTTCTTCGGACGAGCGTTCAGCTTTGCGCAGGTGCGCGACGAGGCGACGCAGCTCGCCGGCTGGCTGCAACACGCGGGTGTCGCTGCGGGCGACCGCGTCGCCGTGTTCATGCAGAACTGCCCGCAGTTCCCGACCGCGTGTTACGCGGTCTGGCGCGCCAACGCCGTCGTCGTGCCGGTGAATCCGATGAACCGGGCCGAGGAGTTCAAGCACTACATCAGCGACCCGGGAACGCGCGTCGTGATTTGCAGCGCCGACCTCGCGCCCATCGTGCACGCGGCGAACGACGCCTTGCCGGAAGCGCAGCGCTTGACTCACGTGTTGATTGCACGCTATAGCGATGCCTTGCCTGAAGGCGCGATGGACCCCGAGCAGGCGCCTTCCGCGGCGATCGAACAATGGCTGCGCGGCGTGCCCGCGTTGCCGGCATCGACGCATGCGAAGTCGACGGCGTGGGTAGACGCACTGGCGCTGGCCTTGCACCCAAGCCCGCACACGGCGCAGCCGGACGACCTGGCGATGCTGCCCTACACGTCGGGAACAACCGGCCTGCCCAAGGGCTGCATGCACACCCACGCGACGCTCATGCCCAACGCCGTGGGTGGGCAATGGGGCCACGCGGGCCCGGAGAGCGTGAGCCTCGGTGTGGTGCCGATGTTCCACATCACGGGCATGATGTATTCGGTGCTCGGCAACATCTTCGTGGGCAGCACGTGCGTGATCATGCCGCGCTGGGACCGCGAACTCGCCGGGCGCTTGATCTCGCACTGCCAGGTCACTCACTGGACGTGCATCCCGACGATGGTGATCGATTTGTTCGCCAGCCCGAACTACCGCAGCTTCGACTTGTCGAGCCTGCGCTATCTCAGCGGCGGCGGCGCAGCGATGCCGCAAGCCGTGGCGCAACGCCTGCAAGACGAATTCGGCCTGACCTTCGCCGAAGGTTACGGCCTCACGGAAACCGCCGCGCCGAGCCACGCGAACCCTCCGGAGCGCGCCAAGCTGCAGTGCCTTGGCATTCCGATTTTCGGCGTCGATTCGCGCATCGTCGACCCGACCACCTTGCAGGAACTGCCGGTCGGCGAGGCGGGTGAAATCGTGACCCACGGGCCGATGGTCTTCAAGGGCTATTGGCGCCACGAACAAGCGACCGCGGCCGCCTTCATCGAGATCGACGGCAAGCGCTTCTTTCGCACCGGCGACCTGGGTCGAATCGACGAGGAGGGCTATTTCTTCATCACCGACAGGCTCAAGCGCATGATCAACGCGAGCGGCTTCAAGGTCTGGCCGGCTGAGGTCGAAGCGCTGCTCTATCGCCACCCCGCGGTGCAGGAGGCGTGCATCATCGCTGCGCGCGATGCCTACCGCGGAGAAACCGTGAAGGCCGTGGTCGTATTGCGCGCCCAAGCCTTAGGCCAAACTTCGGCACAAGACATCATCGAATGGTCGCGCGAACACATGGCGGCGTACAAGGTGCCGCGCATCGTCGAATTCATCGATGCATTGCCCAAGTCGGGGTCGGGAAAAGTCATGTGGCGATCCTTGCAAGACCGCGAATCCGATGCCGCTGACGCGCAGGGCCACTGAGAATCTGAGGCGTCGTTTGGAGGCCCTGGCGCAAGTGTGCGAAATCGACGAATTCATTCGCTGAATCACGGGCGGGGCGACGGGGTTGTGGCCGAGAATCGTTCGCGCCCCTCATGGCGAAACGGCACTTCGGTGCGGGTCTCGTTGCGGTGGGCGATTCGCCTACGCCACCGCGGACCCATGCACACATCGCCGTTACCGACTTCTTCAGAATCCTCCACCGGCCTGCGCCAGGAGGGACCGGCCGCACCGACGCGGCGCGAGCACACGACGCTGCTGGATGCGAGTGCCGTGGCCGGCCTTCGCGAACTCGACCCGCAAGGGCGCAACGGTTTGCTCGAGCGTGTCGTCAAGGCCTTTCAGGATTCGCTGTCGCGCCTGGCGCCGCAGTTGCGCAGCGCCATGGCCGCGGGCGAGGTGGCGGGAGTTCGGCACGTTGCGCACACGCTGAAATCGTCCTCCGCGAGCATCGGCGCGTTGCGTTTGTCGGCACTGTGTGCCGAGCTCGAGGCAGCGGTGCGCAGCAATGCGCTCGATGGCCTGCAAGCGCGCGTCGATGGCGTGTGCGCGGAAATCGAAAACGTCAAACCCGCGCTCGAAACCTTGACGAGACCCCCGCCGCGATGAGCGCTCGACCCTCGCCGGCCGACGACGAGCTGGCTGTACCGCCTCAGGTACTTCTCGTCGACGACGACGAGGTCAATCTGCTCATCATTGCCGCCGCATTGCGCGAGCGCGGCTTCAGCATATCGCGAGCGTCGTCCGGCGAAGAAGCGCTGCGGCGCTTGACCGACACGGTGCCCGACGTGCTCGTGCTGGACGCGCTCATGCCCGGCCTGGACGGATTCGAAACGTGCCGCGCCGTGCGCGCGCGTGCCGGGCTCGCTGCGCTGCCCGTGCTGATGCTCACCGGCCTGGACGACGACGCGTCGATCAGCCGCGCATTCGACGCCGGCGCGACTGACTTTTTCGTCAAGTCGAACCAGTGGAACTTGCTCGCCGGGCGCCTGCGCTACTTGCTGCGCGCTTCGCGCACGCGCCAGGAACTCGAGCGCAGCACGGCCAAGCTGGCGCGCGCGCAAGACCTCGCGCGAATGGGAAGTTTCGAGTGGAAAGCGGGCAGCGGCGCGCCGAAATTGTCGGTCGAGGCGCTGCGCGTCCTGGGCTTTCGCTGGGGGGCGCCGGCGTCGCTGTTGCGCCTGTTGCGCGCCGTGTCGCCCGAGAGCCGCGCCAGCGTCACGGCGCTGCTGCGCGAAGCCATCGACCACCTGTCGGTGCTCACCACCGACGTCGCCGTGACCCAGCGTGGTGGCCGCCAGCGCATCGTGCACATCGAAGCCGAGCCCGAGTTCGCGGAGAGCGGACGCCTGGTCGGCTACAGCGGCATCGTGCAGGACTTGACGGACCGGCGCGTCGCCGAAGACAAGATTCGGCGCCTGGACAACCTGGATGCGCTGACCGCGCTGCCGAATCGCCGCCAGTTGATCCGGCGCATCGAACGCGCGATCGAGATCTCGCGCCGCGGCGAGCACCAGGTGGCGCTCTTGCTCGTCGACCTGGACCGCTTCAAGATCATCAACGACACGCTGGGTCATTCGGCGGGCGATGAACTGCTTCTCGAAGTCTCGCGGCGCCTGAAGAAGTGCGTGCCGCATAACGATGACGTGCTCGAGCCCGGCAGCGTGCCGCAGACCACGCTCGCGCTCGAAGCCGTCGCGCGCCTCACCGGCGACGAATTCATGGCGCTGTTGCCCGAAGTCGCGGACGAGGGCGCGGCGCAACGCTTGGCTGCGCGAATCCTCGAGGCGCTGCGCGAGCCTTTCTTGGTGGGTGGGCAGGAATGCTTCGTCACGGCGAGCATCGGCATCGCCCTCTACCCACGCGACGGTGCGACCGCTGCCGACCTGATGAAGAACGCCGATGTCGCGATGCACGCCGTCAAAGCGGCGGGCCGCAACGACGCCTCGCTGTACTCTCCCGCCTTGGCGGGGCGCGGACGGGCGCTGCTCGAACTGGAAAGTGCGTTGCACAAGGCCATCGAGCGCGACGAACTCGTCGTGCATTACCAGCCCAAGGTCGACGTGCGCAGCGCTCGCATGGTGGGGGCAGAGGCGTTGATGCGCTGGAACCGCGGCGGCACATTGATATCGCCGTCTGCCTTCATTCCATTGGCCGAGGAATCCGGTCTCATCGTGCCACTGAGCGAATGGGTTTTGCAGGAAGCGGCGCGCCAGGCACGGATCTGGCAAGACCGGTTCGGACTCGGCGTGGCAATCGCGGTGAACCTGCCGCCGCGAATTTTCGAGCGCACCGATCTGGTCGAACTGATCCAGAGCGCGGCCACCGCATGCGGTGTCGCGCCGGGTGCGATCGAACTCGAAATCACCGAGACCGGTTTGATGAAGGAACTGCACAACGTCATCCCGACGCTGCACCGCTTGAAGCAGATCGGCGTGCAGATCTCGATCGACGACTTCGGCACCGGCTATTCGTCGCTCGCCTACCTGACGACCCTGCCGATCAGCGAGCTGAAGATCGACCGCAGTTTCATTCGCGAACTCGGCTTGGCGCCCAAGAGTTCTGCGGTGGTCACGGCAATCATCGCCCTGGCGCGTTCGCTGAATCTGCGCGTCGTTGCCGAAGGCGTCGAGAACCTGCGTCAGATGCAGGTGCTGCGTCAGCTGGGCTGCAGCGTCATGCAGGGGTTCTTGTTCAGCGGCGCCCTGCCTGCGGCGGAGATTGATGCGTGGCTGGGGCAGGTGCTGCTGCCGGGCAAGGCGAAGTGGATTGCTTCGAATCAACGCAACGAAAGGGGTGCGAGCGATCCGCCACTGGTCAGCTTGCCTGGGGAGTTGGCGGGGTAGGTTGTTGGCGGAAGAGGTGAGATTCGAACTCACGGACCCTTGCGGGTCGCCGGTTTTCAAGACCGGTGCAATCGACCACTCTGCCACTCTTCCTTGGTCGGCGACAGTCTAAGCGATCACTCTCGGTAAGACGTATCGACGCGATCGATGAGACGCGTCAGCGCGTCCAATACGTCTTGCCCAGCGCCGAAATCGGCGCGGAACTGGAACGAGTCTACGGTGCAGCGCCGCTGAACCGCATCGGGAATCTCGATCACGGCACCCATCGCCATCGACGCGAGCTGAATTTCGCAGGCGCGGTCCAGCGTCCAAAGCGTCACGAACGCCTTCGCCAGCGTCGAGCCCCAGGCGAGCAAGCCGTGGTTGCGCAGGATGACGGCCGGTTTGTCGCCGATGTTGCGCACCAGGCGCGGGCCCTCTTCGGCGTGCACCGTGATGCCCTCGAAGTCGTGGTATCCGACCTTCTCGTGCAATTGCGCCGAGTAGAAGTTGCTCATCGACAGACCGGCCTTCGAGCACGCCACTGCGATGCCCGCGGTCGTGTGCGTGTGCATCACGCAGTGCGCGCCGGGAATTCCGGCGTGGATCGCGGCGTGCACCGTGAATCCCGCGGGGTTCACGGGCCACGGCGATTCGCCCACTTTGTGGCCCTGCAGGTCGATCTTCACCAGGTTCGACGCCTTGACTTCGCTGTAGTGCAGGCCGAACGGGTTGATCAGGAACTGCGGCTCGGTCCCCTCCAGGCGCAGCGTGATGTGGTTGTAGATCATCTCCGTCCAGCCCAGGTAGGCGAAGATGCGGTAGCACGCCGCCAGGCGCACGCGCGCGTCCCACTCGGTGTCGCTGCAGGCCGGGGATCGGTTGGTCATGGTTCGCTTCTGTGCTGCCGGGTTGCTGCCATGGTAGCAACCCAGCTCACGACGATCGATCTTCGGGCACCGCGCCAGGTTGCTGCGCCGCTTTGCACCCGATCTGAATCACCTCGCGGCGCCCGCCGTCGATGCGCACCGCGGTGAGCTGGCCACCCCACACGCAGCCGGTGTCCAGTCCGAGCAGATCGGGGCGGTTCACGAGGCCGAAGGTCGACCAATGGCCAAAGGCGATGGGCGTGCCCTGCGTGAGGCGCCCAGGGGCATCGAACCACGCCACGTGGCGTGGTGGCGCGGCTGCGGCGCCGTCCTTGGTTTTCAGATCGAGTGTTCCGGCGGCGTCGACGAAGCGGATCCTTGTGAGCACATTCACGATCAGGCGCAATCGTTGGTGGCCTTGCAGATGCGGATCCCAGCGCGCCGGGTCGTCGCCGTACATGGTGTGCAGAAACTCGCCCAGCTCGGGGCCGCGCAGCATGGCTTGCACTTCGCCGGCCAGGCGCAGCGTCGTGGGTGTATCCCACTGCGGCACGACACCCGCGTGCACCATCAGCCAGCCCTGCTCGAAGGCAGCCAGGCGCTGTTCGCGCAACCAGGCGATCCAGTCCTCGCGGTCCGGCGCGTCGAGCACGTCGCCGAACGTGTCGCTGCGGTGCAAACGCCGCCCGCCGAACGCGACGGCGAGCAAATGCAGGTCGTGATTGCCCAGCAGGCAGCGTGCCGAGTCGCCCAGGCCGCGCAGCAGACGCAGCGTCTGGAGCGACTGCGGCCCACGATTCACGAGGTCGCCCAGCACGTAAAGCCGGTCCCGCGACGCCGAAAAGCCGAGTTGCGCAAGAAGCCGTTGCAAGGCGCCGCAGCAGCCTTGCACGTCACCCACCAGATAGTCCATGCCCCGATTCTGCTACCCTGCGCGTCCCGTCGAAACGCGCGCTTGGCGCACCCCGCATGGAAGTTGCCCTCCTGATCTTCCTGATTCTGCTCAACGCCCTGTTTGCCATGTCGGAAATGGCGCTGACGGCGAGCCGCAAGGCGAGATTGCAAGTCATGCTGGAGGCCGACGACGCCGGCGCGCAAGCGGCGATGGACCTGCACGACAACCCGACGAAATTTCTCTCGACGGTGCAGATCGGCATCACGTCGATCGGCATCCTGAACGGCATCGTCGGCGACGCCGCGTTTTCCGCGCCGTTCGCGCGCTGGCTGAACCTCACGTTTGGCATGCACGACCGTGGCGCGGAGATCGCGGCGACGGCGATGGTCGTCATCGTGATCACGTTCTTCACGATCATCTTCGGCGAGCTTGTTCCCAAGCGCGTGGGCCAGATCTATCCCGAAACAGTCGCGCGGCTCGTGGCGCGGCCGATGGAGTGGCTGTCCACGGCGGCGCGGCCCTTCGTGCGCCTGTTGACGGTGTGCACCGAGGCGAGTCTGCGCTTGCTCGGCATGCACAATCCGCCGGACCGCAGCGTCACCGAGGAAGAAATCGCCGCGAGTCTGGTCGAAGGCCTGGACGCCGGCGTGATCGAGGCGCACGAGCACCAGATGGTGCGCAACGTGTTTCGCCTGGACGATCGACAGGTCGGCTCGATGATGATCCCGCGCGCCGAAATCGTCTGGCTCGACGCCGACGACAGCCCCGACGACGTGCTGCGCGTGATCGCCGACGAAGAGCACTCGCGCTACCCGGTGTGCCGCGGCGGTTTGGATGACGTGCTCGGCGTGATTTCGGCGCAGACCTTGCTTCAGCGCTCGATGCAAGGCCAGGCTCTGGCGTTGACGGAAGGGCTTCAGGCGGCGGTGTTCGTTCCGGAAACGCTCTCGGGAATGGAATTGCTCGACAACTTTCGCGCCACCAGTGCCCAGTTGGTGTTCGTCGTCGACGAGTACGGCGAAGTGCAGGGAATGATCACGGTGCGCGACGTGCTGGAGGCGATCACCGGCGAGTTCACGACGCCGTCCAACGAAGACTCGTGGGGCGTGAAACGCGACGACGGCAGCTGGTTGTTCGACGGCCTGATTCCGGTGCCCGAACTGAAGGACCGCTTGGCGCTGAAAGAGTTGCCCGAAGAAGACCGCGGCCGCTACAACACGCTGGCCGGGATGATCATGCTGCTGCTGGGTCGCTTGCCCAAAACGGCCGATTCGGTGGAATGGGACGGCTGGCGTTTCGAAGTCGTCGACCTCGACGGCAAGCGCGTCGACAAAGTGCTCGCCAGTTCGATCGCACCGAACACGCCGGGCGACGCCGCGCAGTACTGACTGCGTCTCGCGTGCGACGCTTCAGCTGCGTGCGCCGGCGCGCGCCGTTTGCGGGACGGCGTCGAGGTCGTCGAAGTAATCCGAGGACACCGGCTCCAACTTCTGGCTCGGGCGGGGCGAACCGCCGCCGAGCATGAGTTCGCGGATCTCGGGTTGCGGCAACATGCGCGGGTCGTCGGACTGCGGCAAGCCGTCGGAATCGTCGCGCGCACCCGCTTGAAAGAGTGCGCGAACGTCGTTCAGGCTCGGCAGCGCGCCGTCTTGCCACGCGTGCACCGGCACGTGGGCGGCGTTCAAGACTTTGGTCAGGCGCGCGTGGCGGCTGGCGGTGCGCTTGGATTCGTTGTTGTCGCGAATGTCGATGGCAGCGACGACGCGCGAGCTCGGGTCACACACGAGCAGGTCCACACTCAGGCGGCCGGCACGACTCAACCACTGGCCATGCGGGTTCTCCGTGGGCACGCTGATGAAGCGCGCCAGCGGCACCTGCGCCAGCACCATGTAATTGCGCGGCGCGGCGCGGCGGAGCAGTTCATAGGCTTGGCGTTCCGCCAGCGTCATGACCCGAACCGCTTGCGGCGGCCAGGCGACGACGGTGTCGAGGAATTCGGAGCGCCTGGCGGCCTGCTGCGCGATGTTTGTGCGCCGGCGCGACCACAACACCGACAGCAGCACCAGCACGGAAAACAGCAGCGAAGCGAACGATGTGGAATCGAGGTTCATGACGCCGAGGCGGAACGAGGAGGGGTACAGCCTAGTTTGCGCGCGCCCACGCGGTCAAGCCGAGGTGCAATGAAAAGCACTGCACCTGCCGATTCGTTCCCCGGGTGCGTGCGCCCCTCGCGTCGCGATGTTGCGTTCGTTACATGCGCAGTCGCGCAGCGCAACAACTTGTCGCAGCCTTTTGCAAAACCGGCGCGAGCTACTTGCCGGAGATTCCCAGCAACTCGACTTCGAAGTGCAGCGTGGCGTTGGGCGGGATCAAGCCGCCGCCCGCGCCGCGCTCGCCGTAGGCGATGGCCGATGGGCAGGTGAGTTTCGCCTTGCCGCCGACCTTCATGCGCTGCACGCCTTCAGTCCAGCACTTGATGACGCCGTTCAACGGGAACTCGGCGGGTTTGCCGCGCGCCAGCGAACTGTCGAATTCCTTGCCGTCTGGAAACGTGCCGCGGTAGTGCACCTTCACGACATCGGTGGCGCGTGGGCTCGTGCCGGTTCCTTGCTTGAGCG
>JBEBHW010000059.1:0-10733 GCA_040081145.1 Burkholderiaceae bacterium | reverse complement strand
ACGGCCAGAAGCTCAGCATCGATCGCGGCGAACTCACATTCACCGGCGCTGCCGAGAACCCGCGCCTGGACATCATCGCGACGCGGCCGAACCTGGAGCAGGTGGTGGGCGTGGCCGTCACCGGCACGGCGCTGAACCCGCGCGTGCGCCTGTTCAGCGATCCCGAGATGGCCGACATCGACAAGCTCTCCTGGCTCGTGCTCGGCCGTGGGTCGGACGGCCTGGGCCGCACCGACATGGCGTTGCTGCAGCGCGCAGCACTCGGCCTGCTCGCCGGCGAAGGCACCGGCCCGACGGATCAGCTGATCAACGCGGTGGGCCTGGACGAGGTGTCGTTCCGCCAGACCGAAGGCGAAGTGCGCGAGACCGTCGTCTCCTTGGGAAAACAGTTAGGGCGGCGCTGGTACGTCGGCTACGAGCGCAGCCTGAACGCGACCACCGGCAACTGGCAACTCATCTATCGCATCGCGCAGCGTCTGACGTTGCGGGCGCAAAGCGGCCTGGACAACTCGCTGGATGCGATCTGGACCTGGCGCTGGCAGTGATTCAAATGGACGACTCGCTGAGCCGACCGATCTTTGCTGCCACTTCAATCTTGCGGGCGCGCAAGATCTGCCACCCCGACCCCGCGCTGCGGCGGCGAAGCTTGCCTGCGCCGAGGCTCGGCGCTATGCTGTATGCATGTCCAGTGCGGCACTCATGGATTCACCGGCCCCGGAGCGCGCCATGGATGGCGATGCGGCCGCCGCCGCGGCATCGCCGCGCCTGATCGCCCACCTCGACATGGACGCGTTTTACGCGTCGGTCGAACTGCTGCGCTACCCCGAGCTGCGCGGCCAGCCGGTCGTGATCGGCGGTGGGCAGCGCCACCAGCCGGTGCCGCAGGCCGACGGCACCAGGCGTTTCGCGCGGCTGCGCGACTACACCGGCCGCGGCGTGATCACCACCGCCACTTACGAGGCGCGCGCGCTCGGTGTCGGCTCGGCGATGGGGGTGATGAAGGCCGCCAAGCTCGCGCCCGACGCGGTATTGCTGCCGGTAGACTTTGACGAGTACCGAAAGTACTCCAAGCTGTTCAAGGCCGCCGTGCGCGAGATCGCGCCACTGGTTGAAGACCGCGGTGTCGATGAGATTTACATCGACCTGAGCGCCTTGCCCGGCGTGCGCGCCGATCGTGGCCGCGCCGCCGGGCTCGCGCTCAAGCAGGCGGTCCACACGGCGACCGGCCTGACCTGCTCGGTGGGCATCACGCCGAACAAGCTGCTCTCGAAGATCTGCTCCGAGCTGGACAAGCCCAATGGGCTGACGCTGCTGAGCGCCGATGAAGTCCGCGCGCGCATCTGGCCGCTGCCCGCCCGTCGCGTGAACGGCATCGGGCCAAAGGCGACCGAGAAGCTCGCCGGCTTGGGTCTGCACACGATAGGCGACGTGGCGGCGGCGTCTGCCGAATTCCTGGTGCAGCACTTCGGCAAGAGTTACGGCGCCTGGCTGCACGACGCGGCGAACGGGCGCGACGAGCGGCCGGTAGTCACGCACAGCGAGCCGGTCTCGATGAGCCGCGAGACGACCTTCGAGCGCGACCTGCACGCGGTGCGCGACCGTGCCGCGCTCGGCGCAATCTTCACCGCGCTGTGCAGCGAACTCGCCGACGACCTGGCGAAGAAGGGCTATGCGGCCAAGACGATAGGCGTCAAGCTGCGCTTCGACGATTTCAAGTCGGTGACGCGCGACCTCACCTTGCCCGCGCACACCTTCGACGCCGCGGCGATCCGGCGTGCCGCCGGCTTGTGCCTGAAACGCGTTGACCTGACGCGGCGCCTCCGATTGCTCGGCGTGCGCGCCGGCGCCTTGGCGCGCGTCGCCGATCTGCTCGCTGCTCCGCCCCAGGCCTTGGCGGCGCCAGCTCGGGTGGTTCAGGAGCCCAGAGGGGGATACAGCTTGCCGCTATTTGAGTAGGGCGACGCCGCAATTCGCCCCGGCGTGGCCCCGACCCAAAGCCCGGCAGGCAGCTGCTACGCCTCGAACCACGCGAAGGCGCGCAACTCAAGGCTTTCGCGCGGTGCCGCCTCGGCGCCCGGCACCAGCGGTGCGGGGGGTGGTTCGGGCTACAGTGTCGACTCCGCTGCGGCCTCCCGGAGGCCGCAGCAAAACCGACAACAATCCCCAGGAGACCGCCAATGAGCGTCATCACCACCATCGAAGACCTGCGTGTGCTCGCGAAGAAGCGCGTGCCGCGCATGTTCTACGACTACGCCGACTCGGGCTCGTGGACCGAAAGCACGTACCGCGCAAACGGGTCCGACTTTCAGAAGATCAAATTGCGCCAGCGCGTTGCCGTGAACATCGAAACGCGCAGCACGGCGGCGGCGATGGTCGGTGTGAACGCGAAGATGCCAGTGGCGATTGCGCCGGTGGGCTTGACCGGCATGCAGCACGCCGACGGCGAAATTCTCGCGGCGCGCGCGGCGCAGAATTTCGGCATCCCGTTCACGCTGTCGACGATGAGCATCTGCTCGATCGAAGACATCGCCGCGGCGACGAGCGCGCCGTTCTGGTTCCAGCTCTACGTGATGCGCGACCGCGACTTCATCGAACGCCTGATCGAGCGCGCCAAGGCGGCGCGCTGCGGCGCGCTCGTGCTGACGCTGGACCTGCAGATCATCGGCCAGCGCCACAAGGACTTGAAGAACGGCTTGTCGGCGCCGCCGAAGATGACGCTTTCCAACCTCATCAACTTGATGAGCAAACCGCGTTGGGGCCTGGGAATGTTGGGAACGAAACGCCGCGGTTTCGGCAATATCGTCGGCCACGTGAAGGGCGTGTCGGACATGGCCGACCTCTCGGCGTGGACGCAAGCTCAGTTCGACCCGCGCCTGAACTGGGGCGACGTGGAGTGGATCAAGAAGCGCTGGGGCGGCAAACTGATCCTGAAAGGGATTCAGGACGTGGAAGACGCGCGCATCGCGGTCGACTCGGGCGCCGACGCGCTGATCGTCAGCAACCACGGCGGTCGCCAGTTGGATGGCGCGCAGTCGAGCATCGGTGCGTTGCCGGCTATCGTCGAGGCGGTGGGCTCGAAGATCGAAGTGCACATGGACGGCGGCATCCGCTCCGGGCAGGATGTGCTCAAGGCGTGGGCCCTGGGCGCACGCGGCACCTACATCGGCCGCGCCATGGTCTATGGGCTGGGCGCGCTGGGCGAAGCCGGCGTGACGCAGGCACTCGAGATCATCCACAAGGAGCTCGACCTGACGATGGCGTTTTGCGGACGCACGAACTTGCGCGAAGTGGACCGCAGCATCTTGCTGCCGGGAACTTTCTAGCGCGCGGCGCCGGCCGGGGTCAGTGCCCGGAAAACGGGCTGATCTGCGCACCCGGTGTGCCGCGGCGCCGTTCCAGCGTCAGGTACTGCTCGAACATCTCGAGTGCGAGTTCTTTCAGCTCCGCCGCGCCTGTGCCGTGCGCCTGTGACAAGCACTCGAACGCGTAAGCCGGGTCGCGGAACATGCGGCCCAGTTGCACCGGCATGCGGTGTTGCGCCATCAGTTCGTTGAAGCGTGCCAGGCGCCACAGGTCGATCTTCAGCGACGCGGCGAGCAGCCACGACCACGGGTCGGTATGGCCCACCAGCGCAATCGGATCGGCCAGCGTCGCTTTGGAGTGCGCGGGCGGCTCATGACGGGTTGGCTTTCTTGGGTTGGGGTTTTGAACGAACGGAATGATCATGGCGCGCCTTTGCGAATCGGGCAGCCACCGCAGTGCGGGCGGCGTGGCGCAAAGATAGCCCGCGCGTGAGGCGCTCTAAACGTTGAATTGAGCCCGGCACCACGGTCATCTTGCGGCGCACGCTGATGCCGTGCCAAATGCGACACGGGCTGCACGGGCGTCGCAGGTGACGCAGTGATGCAGCGACGACGGCCACGTGCAGGCCGCGCCTTCGCCACGCGCGGCGCGGCGAAGGCGGCTACGCCTTGGGCAAGGTCACGCCGGTCTGGCCCTGGTATTTTCCGCCGCGGTCCTTGTAGCTCGTCTCGCAAACTTCGTCGCTCTCGAAAAACAGCACTTGAGCGCAGCCCTCGCCAGCGTAAATTTTTGCCGGCAGCGGCGTCGTATTGCTGAATTCGAGCGTCACGTAACCCTCCCATTCGGGCTCGAAGGGCGTGACGTTGACGATGATGCCGCAGCGCGCGTAAGTGCTCTTGCCCAGGCAAATCGTCAGCACGTTGCGCGGAATCCGAAAGTACTCGACGGTGCGCGCCAAGGCGAAGCTGTTCGGCGGAATGACGCAGACGCTGCCTTCCATATCGACGAAGCTGCGCTCGTCGAAGTTCTTCGGGTCGACGACCGTGCTGTAGATGTTCGTGAACACCTTGAATTCGGGTGCGCAGCGGATGTCGTACCCGTAACTGCTGGTGCCGTAACTGACAATGCGCTGGCCGTCCCCACCCACCCTCACCTGATTGGGCTCGAAGGGCTCGATCATCCCGTGCTCTTGCGCCATGCGGCGGATCCATTTGTCGCTTTTGATGCTCATGACGGGCCTTTTCGCTGCGGCGCGATTGTAGGCAGAGCGCCCCGGGGTGGGCTGGCCCTCGGGCAAGCGGGGGATGGTCAGACAGCGCGGCTTGGCCTAACATCGCTGGGCACAATTTCGGGAGACGACCGATGCGCCCCGCCATAGACCTCCTGAGCCAGTACGCGCTGTATCACCGCGACCGCCGCAACATCGTGAGCCACTTCATCGGCGTGCCGATGATCGTGTTCGCGGTGGGCGTGCTGCTCGCGCGGCCGGCATTCGCCGTCGAAGGAACGATGCTCACCCCGGCCTGGCTCGTGTTTGCGCCGATCGCCATGTGGTACCTGACACGCGGCAACCTGATGCTTGGCCTCGCCGTGACGCTGGAGGTTGCCGCGCTGCTTTGGCTCGGCCAGTTGGCGGCGGGAGGCAGCGTCACGTCGTGGCTCGCCTGGGGCGTCGGTTTCTTCGTGGTCGGCTGGCTCATCCAGTTCGTCGGCCACTGGTACGAGGGCAAGAAGCCGGCGTTCGTAGACGATCTGGTGGGTCTGCTCGTGGGCCCGATGTTCGTCAGCGCCGAGGGCATGTTCATGCTGGGCTGGAACAAGCCCTTGCTCGCGGAAATCGAGCGCCGCGTCGGCCCTACGGTGTTGCGCGACATGGCGCGGATTGCCTGACCTGAACCGCCTCGGTCGCCGGCGCGTTGCGCGCGACGGTCACACCATTTCGAAGCGAATCATGCGCGCGATCGATCGCGGCGAGAGCAGCGTGTTGACATGAGTCCAGCGCAGGTTGCGCTCATCGCACAACTTGGCCATGGCGGAGTGGCTGAGCAGGTCGTCGCTCGCGTCGTTGCCGAGGAAACTCAGGGCGCGCTGGGCCCGTTCCACGCTGCGCGGCGTTCCAGTCAGGAAAGTCCAGTCGGCGCCTAGGCCATGCAGCGCCTTGTACGCGCGCAGTGACTCGGGTGTATCGCTCAGCGGGGTCAGCGACATCGAGACGAAGTGCAAGTCGTGTCTGGTGCCAGTCGCCTCGGCCCTCGTACGGCAGGCGGGTCGAAGCATTAACGGTCCGGTCGGGCCCTGCACCGGGAGCACGCCAGAAGCTGGGGTCGGTGAGCGGCCGCGAAGGCAGCTCCGGCAGCACCGGCATGGCGACAAGAAAGGGTTGTGTGAACGGGCTGGGAGGCAGCGGACTCAAGTCACTGTCGGCATCATCATCCGTCCCGTTCCTGGCGCGCGCGGCCGAACTCGCTCCGATCAGGGGCAGCGCGGCCGCTCCCAGCGTGAGCACGCCACGCCGGCTGGCCGTCGTCCGCTCGGGGGCGCCCGGCGGGTCGCTGCGCGAGCGGGCCGTGCCAATGGGCCTGCGCGTTGGCATGCTGCGGAACCTCCGTTGATTGTGTGCTCGGCGGCTGACATCAGTGTGCGGCCGTCGGCAAGGGTGCGGTTCGCGACTTTAGAAGTTCGTCGTGACACCGACGACACCTAACCTTAGGGGGTGGTGCCTGGGCTAGGGGGCCAGGTTCACACCGCAAAGCGCGGCCCAATCAGGGCAGTGCTGTGGGTCGCGGCGGCTCGGGCTGCGCGTCAAAGCGTTCGAAGCCGCAGTAGCAGATGAAATGCCGATTCGTTGCCCGGCCGAACAGCGCCAGGCCCAGCTGCTGGGCGATCTGTAAGCCCATCTGCGTGATGCCGCTGCGCGAAACGACGATGGGCACACTCATTTGCGCTGACTTGATCACCATCTCGCTTGTCAGCCGCCCGGTCGTATAGAAAATCTTGTCCTCGCCAGTCACGCCGTGCAGCCACATCCAGCCTGCAATCGTGTCGATCGCGTTGTGTCGGCCCACGTCCTCGACAAACATCAGCAGCTCGTCCTGGCAGAACAGCGCGCAGCCGTGCACCGAGCCCGAAGACTTGTATGTGCTCTCCTGAACGCGCATCGCGTTCAGCAGGCCGTACAGCGTGGTCTGGCTCAAACGCGCGCTCGAGTCGTGAAGGCTCGGCAGGTGCAGCGTCTCGAGTTCGTTCATCAAGTCGCCGAACACGGTGCCCTGGCCGCAGCCGGTGGTGACGACGCGTTTCGCGGTCTTTTCGTCGAAGCGTTCGATGCCGGCGCGGGTCTTCACTGCCGCAGCGTTCACGTCCCAGTCCACCGTGATCGAATGAATGTCATCGATCGAGTCGACAAGGCGCTGGTTGCGCAAGTAGCCGAGCACGAGCAATTCGGGCGCAGCGCCCAGCGTCATTAGGGTGACGAGTTCGCGTTTGTCGACGAATACCGTGAGGGCGCGCTCGGCCGGGATCGAGATGATCCGCTTCTGGCCGTATTCGTCGAACACGCTGACGTCTTGAACCAGCGGTGCGCTGGCCGCCGTCAGGCGCGGGGTTCTGCTCATGGGGAGTCGTGCCGGTGCATTCACGGCCGCAGGCTACACCACCCGGACAGGGGAGACGCGCCGCACCGCCCCCTCAGGTGCAGGGGTTTCGCCGCAGCGCTGGGCGATCAGGATTTCTTGGCGGGGGCAGCAGGAGCAGCTGTTGCCGCTGGGGCCGGCGCCGCCGGTGCCGCGGCGGCCGGCGCGGCAGCGGGTGCTCCTGCCGGGGCTGGCATGACGAACGGGCCCGGGTCAGCGCACGCCGGGGTTTCGCTCGGCGGTTTCGTTTCCTTGGAGGCAGCCTTCATCGACGCGTAGTACTTGTTCGCCGTCTTGTCCATCGACTTGCAGAGCTGGAAATCAGCGACCTTGTTGCCGTGCGCCGCCTTGGCGGCAGCTTCGGCCGCCTTGGCCTTGGCGTCGTCGTTCAACGCCGGCAATTTCGCCCACGCCGGCACCGAGAAGGCGAAGGCACTGAACAAAGCGATGGAGAGACAACGCATGGTGATTTCCTCGATGACCAATCAATCGACTCAGTTCAAACCCCGGATTCAGGCCTGCGCGGCCGGTTGCCCGGCAGACGCGCCCGGCGCCGTGCGCACGCGAGGGATCTTGCCCGCCACGACGTCGGCGTGCCAGTCGGCGTGATGCTCCTTGGCCCAGGCGTCGTCGACGACGCCGGTGCGCATCGCATTCAACGCGCCTTTCATGCCGATCGTGCCGAGGTAGATGTGGCCCAGGAACAGCGTCATCATGAGCAGCGCCGCGATCGCGTGAATGATGTGCGCGATCTGCATGGTGCCCCGCGTGTAGTCGATTGCCGGGACGAGCTTGTCGAGCACCAAGCCGGAACCGACAACGATCAGACCGAGCACAAACACGCCGGCCCAGAAGACCACCTTCTCGCCGGCGTTGAAGCGATGCGAGGGGACCTCCTGGCCGCTGAGCATGCCGCCGCCCTTGAGCAACCACGTCAGGTCGCCCTTGGCGGGCAGGTTGTCGCGAATGAAGGTGACGATGACGACCAGCAACGAAACCGCGAACAGCGGCCCGGCAAAGTTGTGCGCGGTTTTCAGCGCGTAGGTCAGCCAGCCGAACAGCGTCAACCCCATGACAGGCAGCAGAACAAATTTGCCGAACGCCATCACCAAGCCGGAGACCGCGAGAATGACGAAGCAGGTCGCGTTGCTCCAGTGCGCGGCGCGCTCGAAGTAGGTGAAGCGCTCGATCTTTGCGCCGCCGTCGCCGCTCGCGTGCCCCATGGGCCCACGCCGCCAGTAGAACAGGCCGATCGCCACGGCGGCGAGGAAGAACAGCGAGCCGCCGTAGGGGATGATCCAATCGTTGCGAACCTTGCGCCAAGCTTCGCCGGCGTTCGTGGGTTTGAGCCCAGGGTAGTCAACGAAAGGCTGCATCAGCGGGTCGGGCCCGACGCCAGGCATGCTGTTCGTCGCCGCGCCGGGGTCGCGTACCGCACGCCAGAACGGCGCGTTATTGCCAGGTTGAGTCTTGCCGCGCTGCGCGTTGGATTCATCGGGCTTGGGCTCGGACGGCGCGACAAAACCCGGCGGCGGGCCGGCCTTGTTCGCATCCTGTGCGCAAGCGCCGCTGCCCATCAGCAGCCCCGTGCCCAGTGCCGCCACGGCGGCCAGAGATCGAATCAAGCGATGCATGCCGACACCCTCGCGTTCACTTTGCAGTTCACTTGGCCTTGGCGTAATCGTTTTGCGCCTGCGCACGGTTGCGCATCTGCTCTTCCCAAGACGCCTGGTCGCCGGCTTTCCAGCCGGACGCGGCAAACGCGTTGTCGGCGCCCGACCAAACTTTGGTGTCGGGCTTGCGCGTCGCTGCGGATTGCGGTTTTTCGCCGCAAGCCACCTGGCTCAGCAGGACAGCCGTGACGGCGATGAGAGCAATGGCGCGGATCATGATTTCGTCGCCGGCTTGCCGTACGCCGTGCCCCAGCCCCACACTTCGCTGCCCTTGCCGCGGTTCAGCACGCGGGTGCGGAAGATATCGGCCACCACGTCGCCGTCGCCACCGAGCAGTGCTTTCGTCGCGCACATTTCGGCGCAGGCCGGCAACTTGCCTTCCGCCAGGCGATTGCGCCCGTACTTCTCGTTCTCGGCGACGCCGCCGTTCAGCTCGGGACCACCGGCGCAGAACGTGCACTTGTCCATCTTGCCGCGCAGGCCGAACGTGCCGTTGGTCGGGAACTGCGGCGCGCCGAACGGGCACGCGTACGAGCAGTAGCCGCAGCCGATGCACGCGTCCTTGTCGTGCAGGACCACGCCTTCGTCGGTGCGATAAAAGCAATCGACCGGGCACACCGCCATACACGGCGCGTCGGAGCAGTGCATGCAGGCGACCGAGATCGATTTTTCGCCGGCCACGCCGTCGTTCAGGGTGACCACGCGGCGCCGATTCACGCCCCAGGGCACGTCGTGTTCGGCCTTGCACGCAGTGACGCAGCCGTTGCATTCGATGCAGCGCTCGGCGTCGCAGATGAATTTCATTCGAGCCATGTTGTTTCTCCTGAGCTTAGGCTTTGACGACCTGGCACACCGTGGTCTTGGTCTCTTGCATCATCGTGACGCTGTCGTAGCCGTACGTGGTGGCCGTATTGACCGCCTCGCCGCGCACGATAGGCGCCGCACCGTCGGGGTAGAACGGCAGCAGATCGATGCCGCCCCAGCGCCCCGAGAAGTGGAACGGCAGGAACACCGTGTCGGCGTCGACGCGCTCGGTAACGAGCGCCTTGACGCGCATGCCCTTGAAGTCAGGAAGCGCTTCCATCGGCGGGGTGCGCACCCAGACGAACTCGCCGTTGCGGATGCCACGGTCGTTCGCCGATTTCGGGTTGATCTCGACAAACATCTCTTGCTGCAGCTCGGCGAGCCACGGGTTCGCGCGGGTTTCTTCGCCACCGCCTTCGAACTCGACGAGGCGACCCGACGTCATGATCAGCGGGTAAGTCTTGCCGATGTCCTTGTTCTTGTCCTGCACCGACTTGTAGAGCGTGGGCAGGCGCCAGAAGGCGCGCTTGTCGTCGTGCGTCGGGTACTTGTCGACCAGGTCGCGCCGGATGGAGTAGAGCGGCTCGCGGTGCTTGGGCACCGGATCGGGGAAGTTCCAGACGACGGCGCGCGCTTTTGCGTTGCCGAACGGATGGCAGCCGTGGTTCTTCATCGCCACACGGATGATTCCGCCCGACGGATCGGTCTTCCAGTTCTTGCCCGCCGCGGCCTTCTTCTCGTCTTCGGTGAGTTCGTCCCACCAGCCGAGCTTCTTCAGCAGCAGGTGATCGAACTCGGGGTAGCCGGTCTGGATGTCGGCGCCCTTCGAATGCGAGCCGTCTTCGGCGAGCAGATTCACGCCTTCGCGCTCGACGCCGAAGTTGGCGCGGAAGTTGCCGCCGCCCTCCATCACGTGTTTGCTCGTGTCGTACAGGTTGGGCGAACCCGGATGGCGCATTTCCGGCGTGCCGTAACACGGCCACGGCAGACCGAAGTAATCGCCGTCGAGCTTGTAGCCGGTCTCCTTGTCGACACCGCCCTTGGCACGCAGCGTCTTCACGTCGAAGACGTTCATGTTGCGCATGTGCGCTTTCAGGCGCTCCGGGCTCTGGCCGGTGTAGCCGATGGTCCAGACGCTGCGGTTGATTTCCTTGAGGATGGACTCGACTTCGGGTTCCATCATGCCGCGCGCGCCGGGGACCAGTTTCGTGCGCGCCATCAGCTCTTTGTCGAAGCCGAGCTTTTGCGCCAGCTGGTACATGATCATGTGGTCGGTGCGGCTTTCCCACAGCGGCTCGATGACTTTTTCGCGCCACTGGAT